>CADBUX010000011.1 GCA_902797995.1 uncultured Erysipelotrichaceae bacterium
AGCTAATTTTTTATACAACGCTATAGCTCTTCAGGTCTCACGTGCATAGCACGTGGTTTTATAAGTAGCTGCCTATTCCGGCTGCTACATAAATAAAAAATTGGCAATTTATACCAATTATTTATTCATATCAATTTTAATCTCTTCAATAATATGACCAATATTGCCTTCACCAGCATATTTATTCATATCAAAGAAATTATCATCTATAGGTACCCATTCAAGCTTATTTACTTCTTCAATTAAAGTAACATCTTTATTTAATATTCCATAGTAAACTTCTAATTCTTTATTCCATTTTATGTATGAAAGATTCATAAAGTAAACTAAATCAACATCTGACTTTTGAATATTTGTTTCTTCAGATAATTCTCTATATGCTTCATTTAAACCATCATCTTCTTTTTCTATTTTCCCACCAACAAGATTATACATTCCCATATACGGTTCTTTAGTTCTTTTACACATTAAAGTCTTATTTAAATTTTTATCAAAAATTACAATAACATTCATTTTTTTCATAATTATACTCCTATATTTACTAATAAAATGGCGTCCCCGATTGGAATCGAACCAACGACCTATTGCTTAGGAGGCAATCGCTCTATCCTACTGAGCTACGGGGACAAAAATAATACTTTTATATTATAACATGTATTCTACGTTTTAAAAGTATTATATTTAGTTTATTTTCTAACTAATTTTTTATGACTAGTGTGTTCAATCTTTGATACTTCTTTTACTTTATTTGAATTGTTTATTATTAAATGAGTTGCCAATAGATATCTAGTATTATCATCTGGAGCCGCTAAATAAATCTCTATAGCACCAGGAAAATCATTGGTATGTAAAAAATCACTAAGGGTTGGAGCAATAATTAATGGATGATAGTTGTGTGCTACAAATTTATATCTATGTGAGTGACCTGCCAAACGAAGAGCACATTGATTAGAGAATTTATTTTTATGTGATATAGCTATATCATCATTGACATTATTGATATGTATAACACTTTCATCATATCCTAAAGGTATTATATCATCTCTATATTTTTCTATAACTGACTTTAGATTAATACCATAATGTTTCAAAAAATCTTTTTCATGATTACCGAAAGCAAAGAAAGTTAATATGTTATTATCAGATGGGTATTCATTAATAAGAACTTGTAATTGTTCTTGGGGTCCAATACGATTTTGTTTGGTGCCATTTAACAAATCACCACAATGAAAAATAATACGTATATCACGTTTTTGGCAATATTCATACATTATTTCTGTATATGTCATATTGTCTTTGATATGACCAATATGATTATCTGATACAACAAGTGCTTTAAAATCATTTTGGTGTTCTTTATTGTGAATGATAACTATTTCTTCACTAATTAGTTTATTTTTATTTAAAACATAATTATTCTCACCATCATAATTATAAGATTTGCTTATATTAAATCCATCATATTTAAGACTTTCAATACGTCTTTTTAATTCTTTATTTGTAATATTTAACCTTTTGCATATTTCTTCATTAGAACAATTATTCTTTATTAAATTTAATAGAATAAAATTGATATCTGTCATACTTGTTCCCCCACTGTATTAATATATCATAAAACACTTATATGTTTCAATATTTTAACATATAAAAGCCACAATTTAATGTGGCTTTTATATGTTAAAAGTTTCTATGCATAAATGTTGGTATTTCTATTTCTTGTGGTTCAAAGTTTGTTTCTCCACTACCTTCGTCTTCATCATCATCATCAATATAATTTGCTTCTGTTTTCTTATTTAGCTGATTATATAATGGTTTCTTATTCTTTTTATCAAATCCAGTAGCAATTACTGTTACGATTACTTCATCAGTTAGATTTTCGTTAATTACTGAACCAAATATAGTATTTATATCAGTATTAGCAGCTGCGCGCACAACTTCAGCAGCTTGTTCTGCTTCGAATAATGTAAGATTAGCTCCACCAGTAATATTAATTATGGCATCAGTAGCACCATGGATAGATGTTTCAAGAAGTGGTGATGATACAGCTTGTTTAGCGGCTTCAATTGCTCTATCTTCTCCCATACCAATACCAATACCAATAATAGCATTACCTGAGTTTTCCATTACTGCACGTACATCGGCAAAGTCAAGGTTAACAAGCCCTACAACTGCAATAAGATCTGAAATTGATTGTACCCCTCTTAAAAGTACATTATCAACTTCTTTAAAGGCATCTAGCATTGAAGTAGACTTATCAATTATTTCTCTTAATCTATCATTTGGAATAACTATTAAAGTATCAACATGTTCTTTTAATTGTTCGATACCTGCCATAGCATTTTCCATTCTTCTTTTACCTTCAAATGAAAATGGACGAGTTACGATTGCTACAGTAAGTGCTCCTAAATTTTGAGCAATTTCTGCAATAACTGGAGCTGCTCCAGTTCCTGTTCCACCACCCATACCACAGGTGATAAAAATCATATCTGCTCCTCTTAAAGCTTCTTCTATTTCCTTTTTTGCTTTAATAGCTGCCTCTTTACCAATTTCAGGTCTTCCTCCTGCACCTAGGGTTCCTAGTTGTATTTTATGTTCAGCTTTTGAAGCATTTAAAACTTGAGCATCTGTGTTAACGGCAATAAAGTCAACACCACGTACTCCAGCATCAATCATTCTGTTGATGGCGTTACCACCGCCACCTCCTACTCCTACTACTTTAATTTTTGCAAGTTGGTCTGTCATCGCTAAATCAAACATAAATCATCTCTCCTTATTCAAATATCCTTCCAAATATTTTTCCTAGCACGCTGCCTGTCCCCATTTTTTTTCTTGCTCTTAGCATTTCATCGACCTTTTCATCCGTAAGCATCGTATATTCTTTTTCTCTTAATTCTAATTTTTTTACGAAATATTTTATAGCTCCATAACAAGTACTATAACTTCCATCTCTTATACCAATTATGTTCATATTAAGTATTTGTCCCTTGTTTCCATAAATATCCCCTACAAGAGCATCAAAGCCTAGCATTTTTGTTATAGCTCCTGTTACTATTATATAACTTATTTCTCGATTTGTTAAGTTATTTATGTCATTTTTGATATTTTTAAGCATTTCAGTTAGTTTATATTCAATTGTTTCAGATAGTGAATACTGATTAATTTCAATTTCTTGATCTAATCTATTAACTATTTTATAATTTTCATCACCATCAGCATACTTTCTATTGGCTACACCATATTCTTCTTTTATCATTTTGGATTTTTCATCATCAGTTTTATAATTGAATCCTACCGCTTCATCAATACTTGTTCCTCCGATTGAGATGATTGATTCCTTTATTAAGATTCCTTTATTAAAAACTGATAAAACACTTTTTTCTGTTCCTATGTCTGCTAAGGCTATGATATGCTTATCATATTCTTCATCAGAAATCGCATAATAATCTGCGATTGATGAGATAATTATATCTACAACCTCTATTCCTATGTTTTCAAGTATTCCTACTACAGAGTAAACATTCTTCTTAGGAACCGATACAACAACCGATTTTATAGATAGTTTATCTCCTTCAAGACCAAGAGGGTTTTTGACCTTTTTATCGTCATTTATTTTATATTCTATTGGCATAACACTTACTACTTCATTTTCAGGTTTTACATTTTTCTTAAGAGATTTTTGCATACAACTAAAAATGGCATCACCATTAATGATGTGATTTTCAGTGTGAACATTAACTTCTGCAGATTCAATACTTATATCTCTGTTGTTTGAAGGAACTACTGCTAAAACTTGTTCTACTTTAGTACCTAATTTGCTTTCAAGTTCTTTTACTACTTTTTTAATGGCACTAGTAACTAAGGATGCATCAACAATTAGTCCTTTCTTAACGCCTCTAGAAATAGAAGAAGCTGTTGCTAAAACATTAAACTTTTCATTATATTCTTCTACAGTTACTGCTTTGATCCTATCAGTTCCAATATCAATACAAGTGTATATCTTTCTCATAAACATCCCTCTATATCTTTAATAAAATTATACAATATTAACAAAAAAATGACAACTATAAGTTTTGTTTTCACAAAAATTACAAAAAAAGCAATAGTTAAATTACTATTGCTATAAGGTTGTTTGAACCTTTATTAACCACTTTGGACATAGTTTGCTGAAATTTATATCTTACATTTTCTGGCATCATTGCTATTTTTGATTGGATGCCTTCTTGAACTATTGTATCCAGACTTCTTCCAAATATTTCTGAAGACCAAATACTATTTGGATCATCTTTACTATCTTTCATTAAATGATCAATTAATTCTTTACTTTGAGCTTCTGTTCCTATAATCGGTTCAAAGCTGGATTCAACATCTACTCTAATCATATGAATCGAAGGGGCTTTAGCTTTTAGTTTTATGCCATATCTAGAACCTTGTTTGGTTATTTCTGGTTTATCTAGTTTCATATCTTTTATCGTGGGATTAGCTACTCCGTAGCCTGTTGTTTTTACCATTTTAAGAGCTGTTTTAAACTGTTCATATTCTTCCCTAGATTCTCGATATTCTTGAAACATGGAAAGCAAACTTGCTTTATTTGAAATATCAATATCTATCATTTCGTTTAAAATTTCTTCAAAGAGGTCATCTGGAGCTTCTAAAGTAATAGTTATGATTCCTGTTTTTGGATCTACTTCTGACATATATGATTTAGAAATGTAAGGGGAATCTTTAAAATGATTTATAATTCCATCTACATCGCGGAGTTTATCTACTTCAACTACGCTTTCCTTTATTTTATCAATATAAGCCTTTTTGACATAATGATTTGGTTTTAAAACTGCAATCCACTCAGGGATATTAACATTTACTTCAAGTACTGGAAACTCATATAAAGCTTCTCTTAAAATGTTAGTTATTTCAACCTCATTCATATTTAGGACATCCATAGGAAGTACTGGAACTTTATATTTATCTTTTAGATCTCTAACAAGAAGCTCAGTATCAGGATCGCCTGGTTTAGTAGTATTAAGAACCATGATGTAAGGTTTATGAATGGCTTCAAGTTCTTCAACTACTTTTTCTTCTGCTTTAACATAGTCCTTTCTTTCAAAATCTCCAATTGTACCATCGGTTGTTACTATAATACCTATGGTAGAATGGTCCCTTATAACTTTTTCTGTACCTATCTCAGCTGCTTCTATAAAAGGTATTTCGTCAGGGTACCAAGGCGTTTTAACCATTCTTGGACCATTTTCATCTTCGTATCCCTTAGCTTCATCAATAACATATCCAACACAATCTACAAGGCGCATATTGCAAGTCATGTCATCTATTTTTATTTTAGCTACATTATTAGGAACAAATTTAGGCTCTATTGTCATGATAGTTTTCCCACCACTTGATTGTGGTATTTCGTCTAAAGTTCTTTTTCTTTCATACTCATCTTCAATACTTGGAACAACAAGCGATTCAACAACTTTTTTTATAAATGTAGATTTACCCGTTCTAACCGCTCCAACAACTCCTAAATAAATGTCTCCTCCTGTACGATAGGCAATATTTTTTATTATCTCTTGTTTATCCACATAATCACTCTCTTTCTATTTAAATTTATGATAGAAAGAAAATTTTATACAAAAAAGATAAACTATTTTTCGTTTATCTTCTATTATGATTTGATTTTAATTGTTCTAACTCGTTTTTTGCTTTGTTAATTCGTTGTACATATTTAATTCTTTTAATTAATCCTGACTGTTCTTTTGCTTTATTTAATTCTTCTATTTTTATTTCTTGTTTTTTTATTTCAAGATTATTTGTTCCATTAATTATATCATCTTTTTCTATTTGTAATAATGTAATCTCTTGAGTTACTTTGTTAAATATTTCATTACTAGTTTTTTTATTGTCCAATTGTTCTTGTAAATCTACTATTTTTTCACTAATAGCTAATATTTTTTCTTCCTTACTTTTTTCCATTAATGTCCTCCTAAGAATTTAGTATTTTTTGTATCTTCTCTTTTGTGTTCTCGTCTTCTATAATAGATAATATTTTTTGTTCTTTGTTATATAATCCTATGGCTTTTTCATAGAATAAAAGATCCTCTTCTGTTTTTTTTAGTCTTTTATGAATAGCATTACGAGAAATGTCTAGATTCTCTGAAATTTCACTTAAAGATAAATTGTCAAAATAGTAAAGTTTAAAACAATTCCTATCTTTTTCATTTAGAAGTTTTTCATAATAGTCAAAAAGTATTGTTAGATAAATTGTATTTTTCATTTTATCATATCCTTAAATAATCCATATATATATTTTTCTATATCAAATACGCTTAGATCTTCTTCTTTTTCTCCAAGACCTACATATTTTACTGGAAGACCTATTTCATCTTTTATAGCAAGCACTATTCCACCTTTTGCAGTTCCATCTAGTTTAGTAAGCACTATTCCTGTAATGTTAGTGACTTCTTTAAATGTTTTTGCTTGACTAATACCGTTTTGTCCAGTAGTAGCATCAATAACAAGAAGTGTTTCATGAGGAGCATCTTTAATAAAGTTTGATATTACTCTATTTATTTTTTCAAGTTCTTTCATTAAGTTTACTTTATTTTGAAGACGCCCTGCAGTATCTATTAGTACTATATCAAAGTTTTCTTCTTTGGCTTTTTTTAGTCCATCATAAACTACTGCTGAAGGATCTTTGATATTTTCATCTCCTACAAAGGATGATCCTGTTTTTTCAGCCCATTCTTTTAGTTGTTTTACAGCACCTGCTCTAAAGGTATCTGCTCCCACCATTAATACTTTTTTGCCTTTTTTAATTTCTTTAGAAGCAATTTTGGCAATAGTGGTTGTTTTACCAACTCCGTTTACTCCTACAAAAAGTATCACTGTTGGGCCTGTGCTTGAATAATTTATTTTATTAACAAGAACTTCATTATTAACATAAATGATGAACAATTCATCTACTATTATTTCTTTTAAATCTTCAGTGTTTTCAATATGCTCATTTTTTACTCTATCACGAAGACGGTCCATAAATTTCATGACAGTATTTACGCCAAGGTCTGCCATTACGAGTATTTCTTCAAGTTCCATAAAAAAATCTTCAGTTATTTTATGATGTTTATTGGTTAAATTAACTAGTTTAGAAACGAAATTATCACGTGTTTTACTTAATCCTTCATCATAAAGTTTAACTTCTTTTTTATCCAATTTATTTTCTTCTTTTTTAAAGGTTTTCTTTAGTTTATCAAATAATCCCATATGTATCACCTATTAACATTATAACAAAAAAAATACAGTTTGATAACTGTATTTTATGCATATTGTTCTAATATTTCTTGGAACTTTGGTCCCAATGTATTAAGAAGAACAGGATCAGTAACTTTTTCAAGTGTACCATCCTCATAGTGTACTACCATGATTTTATATACATTTGTAACGTCTGATTCATCTGGTAATATTTCGTTTACAAACACATATTCATTTCCTTCGTGTACTAAAGCTGCTAAAACAACAACTTTATCATTTTCCTCAAAAGTAATTACATCGTATCTTTTAAAAGTCATATAAGCTTTCCCCTTTCTAAACCTCTATACTATTTTTTTAATCCGTTTCTACCTTTATTAAAATTGTAATAACCATCAATAGCTAATCCTGCAGCTGCAACTGTACCTACACTCGATACTATTGGTGCAACAACCGGAATTGCTACTAAAGCTGCTACAGCAAGACCAGCAGTTATTTTAATTTTTCCCAAAAGTGCTGAATCTTTTCCATCTAATGCTTCTTTAATCCTTGACACTGTTTCATGTATTCTACCCCCAGTTACTGACATTTTTACACCACCAGTTGTTGTTTGTTTAGATTCATTTTCAGATTCTACTTCTACAGCAACTTCACTGCTTTGATTTTTACCTGCATCTGCCATCATATTTAATGCTTCTTCATCACTTACTTGGTCATTTTCAATAGCATTTGCATTTTCTTCAGATTTATTATTTCCATTAGGTTGTTCTAGTTCAAATTCAACATCACTATTTTGAATTTTACCGGCATTTGCCATCATATTCAATGCTTCTTCATCACTTACTTGACCATTTATGATTTGTTGAGATTCATCTTTTAGTTCACTACCATAAATCTCTTTACCCATTCTCATCATAAATTCTTGTGCTTCTTCAGGTGTAGTAAATCTTTCTTTCTCAGTATTTTCATTAGCAGCTTCTGGAACAACTTCTTGAGGTTGATTAGCATCATGAGCAGGTGCATTTAAACTTTTTTCAAATGCTTCGATTTCTCCAGCATGTCTTTCTCTTATTTCTTGACTGCTCATTCCTCTCATAAATTCATTACGAGCACTTTCATTTTGAGAAATAAACTTAATGAGCAAATCTTCCCTCGCTTTTCTATCATCTCTTACTTGTTTGTATTTAGCTTTATTTTCTTCATATTTTTGTACTGATTCTCTTCTGCTTCTTGCTTGTTCATATTTAATAGTATCAGTTTTATATTTTTCTTGCGATACAGCAGCATTATATGCATGACGAGTTTTTGTAAGCTTATCTTCTAATTCGTTTAATCTGTCATTTAATTCTTCTAAAGCATCTTGCTTATCATCTCTGCTTAAATCCTCTCTATTTTGATAACTATTAATTTTATCTAATAATTCTATTTTCTCTAAAGCAAGTCTATTTTTTTCCTTTTTTAATTCATCCATTGTTATTTCACTCCTTTTTTAAAGGTATCCCCTTTTTTCTCGTGTATTGTACCATACAAAAAACAATTTTGCAATATTTTACTATTTAAATAATAACATAAAAATATTGATTAGTAAACTTTTTTTGTTGCTTTTTACTATTTTTTTGCGTTTCCAAATCTTCTATCACGATTATAGTACTTACTTATTGCTTCATCAAAACATTTTTCATCAAAATCCGGAAAATATGTGTCCACAAATAGAAACTCTGCATAAGATATTTCCCATAAAAGAAAATTACTTATTCTTTGTTCACCGCTTGTTCTAATTACAAAATCAACGTCTGGTAATTTGTTATATAGTCTTGTACTAAAATACTCTTCTGTAATATCTTCTTCTTTTATTTTTCCCTCTTTTAACTCGCTTGCTATTTTTTTAGTAGCGTCTACTATTTCTGCTCTTCCACCATAGTTTAAGCAAAAGTTTACTATTAATCCAGTATGATCTTTAGTTCTTTCTTCTAATTTTTTCATAGCATTATAAACCTCATCACTAAGCGGCTCTTTTCTTCCTGAAAAAATTATCTTTATATTATCTTTTCTATACTTTTTACCACTTATTGTAAACCATTTTAAAAATAAGTTCATTAAGTATTTAACTTCATCTTTATCTCTCTTAAAATTTTCAGTTGAAAACACATAAAGACTAAGCACTTCAATATCAGTATTTCTTGCAGCATGAAGTATTATTCTTTCTAACATTTTAGATCCCGCTAAATGGCCTTCACTTCTTATTTTTCCTCTTTGTTTTGCCCATCTTCCATTTCCATCTACTATTAGGGCAACATGTTTTAACTTATTCATATTTACTTCTCCTTACTTTAAATATTCATTATATAGAGTGTCAAACTTATTTTGCATATCTTTTACTATTTCATTATTAAGATCCATATATGGATCAGTTTGTAAATCACTAACACCTGTTTCCAGTTTAGTGACCATTCCATCTTTTACTAATATAAAACTTGGAGCATCAACTCTTTTTTCTCCAGCGTATTTAGTACCTTTGACGCTTATACCATGTGAAGTGTATTCATCAAGTACGTTATTTGCATACTTTAAAAATTCATGATATTCTTTTGTTCCTTTATGGGATAAGTAGATATTACCACTTTTATCTACATCATAAATATCTCTAATATCTTTATTAGTATCATTATCTGGTCTTACATCTATATAGTATATTTTATCAATACCTTTTTCTTTAGATTTTGCTATAGCAATTGGTAACATACCACGACACCATGGGCACCAGTTAGCTCCAAAGTATACTATAAACGTCTCTTTGTTTTTTATTTTTTTATTAATTTTCTTTAGATTACTATATACAAAAGGATTTTCATTATCTATTGTAATTGTTCTATACTTTTTTCCATTTTGATTAGTTTTTCCATTTAATGATTCGTAATCTTCTTTAAACTTAGTAGCATCACTATTATGACAAGCTGTAATCAATCCTATCACTAGCAATAATGTTATAATTTTTATAATTTTTTTCATAAAATCACCTGTAATAATTATAGCATATAAACAGTACTTTTTATTCTTGATTTAAGCTTTTTTTATATAGTTTACACTTTTTTTCTAGGTAATTTCACTTTTTTTGATAATAGTATAATTAGGAGGTAATTATGTTAAAACAAATTGATGACTTGAACAAAAGGTTTTTGAATATTAAAAAACAAGGTTGGATAAAAACTTTAAGTAACGGAACATCTGGTATAGGATATACATTTGAATCTTTAATTGGCAAAGAAAAAGAGAACTTTCCAATAGCAGATTATAATGGTATTGAAATAAAAACCTCCCGCAGAACTTCTTGGGGGAAAATACATTTATTTCACGCTACTCCAGATGGAGATTATTTATTTCCAATTAAAGACATTTTAAATGTATTAGGATATCCTGATAGAGATTTTCCTGAGTATAAAGTTTTCAATTTCAATACAAATTCGAAAAATTATACATATGTCGGATTATATAAAAAAATCAAACTATATGTAGACAGGAAAGAAGAAAAAATTTACTTAATTGCAAAAAACAAAAATGGTGAAAACCTTAACTTACAAATTTCATGGTCATTTAAAATGTTAAAGCAAAGATTAGATTTAAAGTTAAAATGTTTAGCAATAGTAAAAGCTGATACAAAAAAAATTAATTGTGTTGAATATTTTAAATATAATGAAATAAACTTTTATAAACTTAAAAGTTTTGATGTATTTATAGATCTAATTGAATCAGGAGCAATCAATATTACCTTTATGATAGGAATATACAAAAGTGGAAAACAATTTGGGCAAACTCATGATAGGGGAACGGCTTTCACAATTAATGAAAAGAACATTGAACTTCTTTATGATAAAATACGTCTTTAGTATTTTTTTTATACTCAGTGGGTCAGGGGTGATATCCAAGGGTGTTGCAAACAAAAAAATCGAAACTATTTTAGCTTCGATATTCTTACAAAAAATGGTCGGGAAGACAGGATTTGAACCTGCAACCCCTTGGTCCCAAACCAAGTGCTCTACCAAGTTGAGCCACTTCCCGAAATATATGGCGTTCTGGAAGGGATTTGAACCCCTGACCCACGGCTTAGAAGGCCGTTGCTCTATCCAGCTGAGCTACCAGAACAACTGTTACATCTCTTCCAATGCCATTTAATTATACAATACAATTATTTATTTTTCAATATTTTTTTTAGTTTTTTCTATTTTTTTTTGATTATTTACTAAAAGTTTTACTTTTTCTACATCATAATTGTTGAATATTGATGAAAAAATTAGATTTGCTTCTTCCTCAGTTATATCATTATTAATGTTAACTAATATATTATTTTTATTTATTTTATAGTTAATTATTTTTGTATTTTCTAATAAACTAATTAAATTACTATCATATGAAACCTCAGAAAGCTCGTCAAAAACTATTTCTAATACTTCCCTATCATCATTAACATATTTTGTAACAGGTACTTCACATAAATCCTCTCCACAATTTGTATAATAGGTCATAACTACTTTAGCGATATTATTTGAACTAAATATTTCATAAGTTTTATTAATGCCAAAATCTTTTGTAAGAATTGTTGGCAATTCTTTCTTTGTATGCGGAACATATTTAAGGAGATTACCTTCTACATATATTTCAATACCTAGAACGTTTTCATCTGTTATAGTATAGACTATAGCCTCAATCATTTTTTCAGATTGTTCTTCATTAATATTATTTAATTCTTTAGAAAAATATACCTTAACAAGTGAGTCTTCTACTACTACGTCTAACACTTTTGTGTTTTCCGGAAGTATAGGTTTAAAATAGCTTGGGAGAAGTGCATTTTTGTTATTTTCTGATGTCATTATTTCTAATTTTTCCTTTATTTTATCCTCTAGTGTATAAAACTTTCCAACATAGACATCTGTTTTGGAAATATAATTATCATTATTTAACGTATACACTGTTTCTTTATTTATGTTTTTCTCTATTTTATTATTTATATCACTGTTATTAACAACTTTTAAATTATATAATGTAAAAACTAAGAAAAATGCAACTGTACTAAAAAAAATTCTATTAAAAGCCTTTCTCTTTAGCATAATATCTCCTCTAGTTAATAATATGAAAAGGCATGTATTTTATTACATGTCTTAAAGTGTTATTTCATTTAATTTTAATAACTCTACAACTGCAGAAGCTCTACCTTTAACTCCTAACTTTTGCATTACGTTAGAAATATGATTTCTAACTGTTTTTTCGCTTATTCCTAATTTCTCTGCAATTTCTCTAGTAGATTTATTTTTTACTAAAAGTACAAACACTTCTCTTTCTCTTTTTGTAAGTACCTTATTATTAATAATTATTCCCCTCACTTTCTAGGTCCGGGTGGCTTTATATTATTCATATTATTTTATGAATACATCTTACACTTTGTGAGAGAAATAAACCTATTTTAGGAAAATTTTACGGATATAATCATTGGATCAGTAAACTGTGACTGAACTGTTCTCATAATTTTATTAGCGAGTTTTACATCATGTTCTTTTCCTTCGACTACTACTTCTATTTTAGAGTTTTCTTGTTTTACATAAGCATCCAGTGAATACTCATCTTTGATCTTTTGTACAATTGCAGATTCACTTGCTTTAATACTATTTATTTCTTTCATTTGTTCATAAGCCTTATTCTTTTCATCACTACTTTTACTTTTATCATTTAATACTTCCTGTAATGTGTCTAGTATTTCAGAACGTTCTGAATCAAGTTCTACCTTTAGGGTTTCTATATAACTAGTATTTTGACTACTTACTTCAGAAGTATCTTCTTTTTTTTGTTCTTTTGTTTCCTTAACTTCTGGTACCTGTTCACTTTTAAATATTTCATTTGGCATAGTTATATAATAAACACTTAATACTAATATTAAACTAAATAATGTTAAAAACCATAGTCCTTGTTTATTTATCATATCATTTTCCTCCTGATAAAGTATATGAAATGAGATTATAAATATGTATTATATTTTAATAATTGTTTTTAGTTTTTTAATGACCTTCTTTTCTATTCTTGATATGTAAGATTGACTAATATTTAATTTTTTAGCAACCTCTTTTTGAGTTAATTCTTCATTACCATTTAGACCATATCTTAAATACATTATTTCTTTATCGCGCTCATCTAATTTTTCTAACTCTTCTTTTAATGTTTTTTTATCATATTCATCTTCAAGGGGTTTTGTCACTATATCTCCTTCAGTACCAAGGATATCTTCAAGATGAAGTTCATTTCCATCACTATCAAAACTTAGCGATTCTTCAAAGGAGATATCTGTTTTTGTCTTTTTATTCTTTCTTAAATACATAAGTATTTCATTATCAATACAACGAGAACAATAAGTAGCAAGTTTAATATTCTTACCTCTTTTATAAGTATTAATACCTTTTATTAATCCAATAGAGCCTATGCTAACTAAATCTTCAAGATCAACACCAGTGTTTTCATATCTTTTAGCTAAGTAAACAACAAGACGAAGGTTATGTTCTATTAGTTTATCTTTAGCATTTTCATCACCATTTTCCTTTAGCTCTAGATAATAGTCCTCTTCTTCTTTAGAAAGTGGTGGTGGTAAGATATCTGCTGCTCCGACAAAGAAAACACCATCATTTTCTTTAAGCTGTCTTATTTTTTCTATTAGTTTTTGAATTATTTTTTTCATTTTTTCCCTCCCATATATTTATATTTAAGATTATATCTGCATCTTTTAACTGAAATTTGTCAGAAGAAAGTGCTAGGTATACATTTTTAAAAGTTTCTTTTTCTACTTTTATTCTATTTAGTTTCATACATTTCATAAGTCCTTTACTATTTAAAGTTGAAAATGGTATATAAAATGTTTTTTTATTATTTGTATCTATTTTTATATCTTTATTAAGTATTAAAACAGGTCTGTTCTTATACATAAGATTATTACCCGTATCTAGATACCCTATTAAATTCATTGCTTTATTGTTAATAAAAAGAGTTGTTTTATATTTGCTATTTGTTATTTTTTTTGCCTTAAGTATATGTTTTGAATAAATAATTATTGTTATGAATCCTGTAATTAAAAGTAGTATTATGTATAATTTGTTATTTGTTATGGACTTTCCTAGGACTGTTTTGGAGACTTCGATATTAAATAGATATAGAGTTCCTCCCATTAGTATTGATAATATGATTAAATATATAAAATTATTCATAGTATATTTTATATTTTTATAAGAAAAAGCAACTACAACTATTAATAACCCTAAAAAAAGTTTTAAGATAAAAAATAAGATTGATGTTATGTTCAATAAAATAATAAAACCTGATAAACCTCCGATAGTGGATCCTAAAAAAAGTTTCAGGTTTGAAGTGTTTCTTTTTAGTACAATAGCTATTCCTAGTAATAGTATGAAATCAAATAAAAAATTAATAATAAAAACATAGTCTAAATATATTTTCATATTATCACCATAAATAATATAAATTAAATATATTTAAAACTATGTCTTTTTTTGTTAATAAAACTTTATTTAAAAAAATGAGATGAGCTTATTATTTCTACTTTAATTTTCTAGCAGTTTCTTTGAATAATGCACCACGTTCTTCACATTCTTTATATTGGTCCCATGATGCAGAACCAGGTGATAGTAATATTACATCTCCTTCTTCTGAGACTTCATATGCTTTTTCTGTGGCATCTGTTATATAATCACAGATATATACAGGTTTATTTATGCTTTCTGCAAAGTCTTTTACTCTTTGTCTACACTCACCCATGGCTATTATTGCTTTTATATTTTTTGAATGTGGTGTTAGGTCTTCGAATTTTTGACCTCTTTCTAAACCACCCAGAATTATTATTGTTGGTTCTGTGAAAGAATCTAATGCTATTTGAGTACATTTTATATTAGTAGCTTCTGTATCATTATAGAATAATCTACCATTTATATTATCAACATACTCTAGTCTATGTTCTACTCCTTTAAAATCTTTTAAAACTTCTCTTATTGATTCTGTTTTACAATCAAACTCTTTTACTGCCATAGTTGCGGCCATAATATTTTCTACGTTATGCATTCCTCTTAGTTTTATATCTTTAATGTCTACGATTTCTTCATCATAATAATATATCTTGTTGTTTTCAAAATAAGCTCCTTCGATTTTATTTTTTGATGAGAAATACTTTTTAGTACTTTGTGCATTCTTTGTTATTTCTAATACTTCATTATTTTCTTTATTTAGAATAGCTACATTATCTTTAGTATGATTTTGTAATATTTTGCTTTTTACATATTTATAATGTTCATATGTTTTCATAAAATCAATATGAGCTTCTGTGATATTTGTAATAACCGCTACATCAGGGTTAAACATACTTAAATTTTCTAATTGTTGGCAAGATGTTTCCATTACTATAATAGTGTTTTCTTCTAGATTATCTACAAAATTTGAAAGTGGATAACCGATATTCCCTGCTAAGACCACTTTTTTGTTATCTTGTTTTAAAAATTCATATGTTAGAGTTGTTGTTGTTGTTTTACCATTACTTCCTGTTATAGCAATCATTTTTATATTTTTATCTTTTGGAATACATAGATATGCCATTTCTACTTCATTTATTACTGGAACTCCTAGCTCTCTTGCTTTTAGAACATATTTATGATCTATTGGAACACCAGGATTCTTTATTAAATAGTCAACATCTTTGCTTATTAAATCATCTGGATGAGATCCTAGTATTACTTTAATTCCCTCTTTTTCTAAATCATCTAATATTTCTTTTTTTTCTTCTTTTTTCATATCGTTAACTGTTACATTACAATTTCTTTTTCTTAAGAACTTTGCTGCTGCAATACCACTTCTTGCTAAGCCTAAAACTACTACATTTTTATTTTCAAACATTTTAACACTTCCCTATTTTATTTTACTATATATTTCATCATTTATTTCTTCAATAGTTCTAAAATTGTTATCCTTTACACACTCGATTATAGTCCAATTAAAGAATTTTGAACAATACATAGCACTATTATATACTTTTTTCATAAATTCTAAATCTTTTTCGTGAATATCTCCTTTTATTTGTTCGCCTTTTTCTTGTAATCTTTTGTTTCTTAAATCTGTTATAAAATCAAATGGTGCGGTTAAAAATATTACTATGTCGGGTTTTTTTATACCTAATTTATTAAATTCAAAATCTGTTACATAGTTTAAAAAATTATTTTTTTCTTCTTCATTTTCGATTAAAGCTGATTGATAAATTAAACTAGAACTCGTATATCTATCAAGTAGTACTATTTGATTATTGTTATACGCTTTTTTTAGTTTATTTTCCCATGTTATTTTTCTATCAACTGCGTATAAACTATTAACAAAGTAAGGAGAAATCTCACTTGGTTTACCAAATGATCCTTTTAAATATTCCATTACTGGTACTCCTTGATACTCTTCATATGTAGGAAAATGATGACTAACTACTTTATTGCCATCTTTTTCTAAACGTTCTTTTAAAAGATTAAACTGAGTGCTTTTTCCTATACCGTCAAGGGCTCCTTCGATTACTATTAGTTTTCCCACTTTACCACTTCTTTCTATACACTACAAATGAGTAATTTAAATTTTTATATCTTTCCTTTTTTATTGTTTCTTTATTATATAAATCTTTATTAAATTCTGGAAAATATGTATCTGCATCTTTTTCATCTTCAATTTCGGTTAAATAGATGTTACTTGCATATGGCAAGAACTTTTTATATATAGATTCTCCTCCGATAACAAAAACTTCTTCTTTTATATTTAGTATCTTGTTTTTATTATTAACTACTTCTACATCATTTATTTTTATATTTTTTCTTGTTAATACTATGTTTTTTCTATTTGGAAGAGGCTTTCCTATACTTTCATAGGTTTTTCTTCCCATGACTATAGTTTTACCTGTTGTTAGTTTTTGAAAATATTTTAAATCATTTGGAATACTCCAGAGAAGATTACCATCTTTACCTATTTCTAGATTTTTACCTACTGCTGCGATAATACTTATCATTGTGATATAGGAAAAGATATTTTTCCATGATGTTTATAGTTTCTAACATTGATATCTTTTAACTCTCTTGAATTGTCAAAATCATAAAAATCTGTTATTTCAGGATTAATCCAAAGTTCTGGAGCAGGCAAATCTTCAAGTTCTTCTCCACGTCTTATTTGTTCTTTTATTCCATCAACTTGATTTACATAAATATGAGCATCTTTTATTGACCAGTCTATAGTACCTGGTTTTTTATTTGTAACTTGTGCTATTAGTGATAAAAGTGTTGCGTACTGAGTAACGTTAAATGGTAGTCCTAAGGGAACGTCACAACTTCTTTGATGCACCATTAAATTAAGAGTATCTTCTGTTACGTCCCATTCACTACTCCATACGCATGATGGAAGTACTGCGGTATCTAAAAATTCATCTTGCCATAAACTCATTACCATTCTTCTGTCTGTTGGATTGTTCTTAATTTTATCTATTAGTTTGTCTATCATATGATAATGATTAACTATCCAGCCATAGGCTGTTCCTATAGTATGTGCCCACTCTTTTCCAAAATCTTTTACTATTTCTTTTTTTTCTAGTTTTCCTTCTTCATTTACTACATTTTGGGTAGCATGCCAAAGTCCATTTTCATCTATTTCCCATTCATCCCAGATATGATTGCCTCTTTCTTGGAGCCATCTAACATCGTTACTTTGCGCTTGATATATCCAAAGTATTTCAGTTATTGCGTTTTTAAAAAACAATTGTTTAGTTGTTAAAACTGGAAATTCTTCCTGCAAGTCAAAATGAAAACTATAACTTGGTATTTTGATAGTATTTGTACCTGTTCTATTTTCTACTTCTTTTCCTTCTTCGAGTATTTTTTTGCACAGTTTTAGATATTCTATATCCCATTTTGCCATATAAAAACCTCCTTTTATATTATATCATAAGTAATGTCTTGATAATTTAATGTATTTTTTTAATATATTTCTTTATTTTGTTCTTTGTATTTTTTAAATAACTCGAGGCACTCTTCTTTTGATATGTTTTTAATACTTAATATACCTTCATCATTATTTTTTATAAAATCATAGATATAATCATCTCTAAAACCAATTTCTTCAGCAGCTTTTAAATCAGTACCATAATATACTTCTTTTATATTGGCCCAGATAATTGCAGATAAGCACATAGGACAAGGATAGCCAGTTGCATAAAGAGTGCATCCAGATAGATCGTGTGTTTCTAGTTTTTCGCTTGCCTTTCTTATAGCATTTACCTCAGCATGGGCAGTTGGATCGTGACTTCCTAATACTGTGTTTGATGCTACAGCTATTACTTTGCCATTTTTTACAATAGCAGCTCCGAATGGTCCTCCGATATCTTTGGTCATTGTTTTTTCTGCTTCTTTAATTGCTAAATTCATTACTTCTTTATTATTCATACTATTTCTCCTTTTCTGCTGTTAATAAGCAAACTGTTTCTATGTGCTTGGTTGCTGGAAACATATTATATATATTTATATCTTTTAAATCGTAATTTTTTAAGAGTTCTATGTCTCTTTTTAAAGTACTTGGATTACATGAAACATATATTATTTTGCTTGCACTACTTTTATTTAAGATATTTATTACTTTTTTACTTAATCCACTTCTTGGGGGATCTACTATGATTGTATCGTATTTTCCTTTTATATTTGATGCGTCACTATTAACTATTTTATAGTTTTTTATATTGTTATTCTCTATATTCTTTTTGGCACATATTACAGAATCTTTATTTATTTCTATACCTGTTATAAAGTCTGCTTTTTCATGTAAATAAATACCAATACTTCCTGTACCACAATATAAATCCAATAGATTATTAGTACTTTCTACATTGTCTTTTATATAGTTATATAACTTTTCAGCACATTTACTGTTAACTTGAAAAAAAGAATTATTATTAACATTATAAGTAAGATTGCCTAATTTTACTTTTAAGTACTTATCTCCATAAATTAATTTATCATTTTGATAGATGCTTTTTACTTTTTTGTTTTTAATTATTGTTTCTAGATCGTTATTATTTATGCTTCCTGTTATACTTAAAAGAAGTCCTTCACCTTTCTTTATTACTATTTCTTTTATTTTATTTAGATCTATTTTTTCTAGAATTGCTATCAACTTATTAATATCATTGTCTAGCAATAAACAATGGCTTATTTTGGTTAAATTGTTTGATTCTTTTTGATAAATTCCTAGTTTGTTATCCTTTACATGTAATGTTACTTTGTTGCGATAATTTTCTCTATCTAAAGATATTATTTTTTTCTCATAATCTTTAAACAGTTTTTTGATATAGTTTTCTTTTAATTTTTTTTCTTTATTATATGATATATGAAGAAGATCACAGCCACCGCATTCATTGTAATAAGGGCATAATGGCTCTTGATAGTTTTTACTTCTTTCTATTATTTTTATTACTTTAGATTCTGCAACAGTTTTCTTAACTTTTTCTATTTTTATTTGCACTATGTCTCCGGTTACTGTTTTGGGTACAAATATAGTAATATCATCTTTTTTGGCAATACCATTTCCCATATGATTATCATCAATAATTGTCACTGTTAAAATATCATTTTCTTTCACTACTATCCCTCTTTTTTTATTGTATCATATTTTGACAAAGAAAAAAGCAACTTAATTGCTTTATCTTAATTTCGCATTACAATATGGACATATGTCTGGGTTCCCTAAAAGTTCTCTTCCACATCTAGGACATCTATACCCTTCAATATTTTGCATATTACTTACTTCATTATTTTGGATATTCTGATTTGTTATGTTTTGATTTTGATGATTTATAGATGGACTATTTTGATCTACTGGTCCTTGGAAAACTATAGTTTTGCCTTCAAGAGCTGCAGTATTATCATTTTGTAATTGTGTCATTTGACTACTTTCTAAACTCTTATTTGGAACTTGGTTTACTTGGTTATTATTCATATTGTTTGGTATATTATTAACATTTTCTTTAGTAGTTTGATTTTGAATTACTGGTCCTCCATTACTTATAATATGTCTTCTTTCATTTTCATCATCTTGTAAATTATTTATATTATAACCATTTATATCTTTGTTTTCTTTTTTATTTTTGGCATATCTTAAATACAGTATTATTGGAATCATTACTACAAGTGCTATTAATATGCCTCCGATTACATAATATATTGTATAATTTGGTTTTGTTATTTCAATTGTATATGTTTTAGTCTTACTTCCATCTACTGATTTAGTTAATATTTTGATAATACTTCCATCTTTTAAATCATTATTACCTTGTATTTCATAGGTTGCATTTTCATCATCCATCATAACCTTTATGTCTAACATCTTTTCTTTACCTATTACAAGTTTATAAGAATCCTTATCATAGTTAAATTGTAAGTTATATCCTTTAATAGTAATATCTTTTATATTTGCATTGTCTCCTAGAGTTTCTCCTTCATTTAATCTATTTACTTTGACTTTATATACTTGTTCACCATTTACATCATCTTTTAAGGTAATAGTAATTATGTTTTCTCCAACTTCTAAATTTTCATTACCTTCTACTGTTACTTTTGAAGTAGTATCTTGTGGCGTTGCTAATACATTTATTTTTTGAATATCATATAGTACCTTGGTTTCATATTCAAAAACGTTTGGATTAAATTCAATTGTTCCACTGCTTAATGATAGGTTTGAAAGGAGTAGTTTTTTATCGGAATTTGATTTTTCAACAACAATATTATAAGTTTTAGTACTTGCTCCATCATCAGTTACAGATAATGTAAAATTATTCTTTCCACTCTTTAAAAGCTGATTTGAAACTTCACCAGTTATTTTTTGACTATTTGTATTCCTTACTCCACTGATGGAAATTCTTTCAATATCTTTACCAACTTTTACTGTATAATCATACACATCGCTCTTAAATTCGGGGCTTAAACTACCGCTTGATATATTAATGCCTTTTAGATAATTATTATCACATTTTCTATTTACACTTATTTTATAATTATTTACACTACCATTTTGAGCCTTTACTGATAAAGTATAAATATTATTACCACATGATAAATTCTTTGTTCCTGTGCCCGTTACTGTTGCCTTGTTACTTGAAGGAGTTGCTCCGATTGTTATTGTTTTAGAATTGGTATTTAAATTATAATTTGCAACATTCTTATTAAAATTGTTAACTTTATTCCCATTTATAGTAATGCTCTTTAAAGTATTTACAGAGCTTTGTACATTTATACTTTGAGTTGTTTTTACATCATATTTCCATTCGGGATCTTCACTTTTAAATTTTACATCTGCTGAGATAGTAATTTGTCCAGTTCCAGTACTACTTGTAGCTCTACCTGTTATAGTACCAATTTCTACTTTTTTTCCCATACTTATTGATGTTTGATTTATGTTGTGCTCTTCTGCTTTTATTGGTTCTTTTCCTGTTATAGTTACATATTGTATATAGTCTATGTCACTTCCAGATATATCTGCATATACTCTACAAGTAAAAGTACTAGAAAGATCTACACTATTTGGACACGACAAACTTAAACTAATATTATTATCAGCATACACGTTAGAAAATAAAAATGCTGATAAAAAGATTCCCATTAAATAAAATATTCTTTTCATTAATTATAGCCTCCCTATTGTAATAAGTATAACAAAAAAAAATATTCAAAACAATAGAATTGTTTACCTTTTAAAAATTTGACAAATACAATGTATAATAAAAAGTATGACTATTAATGATCGTCATACTTTTTTATAATTTTATTGGATTAAAATCTATTTCTAGTCTGATAGTCTTATCGTTAAAAAATCTTTCTTGTAGCATGTATAAATACTTTCTTATATTATTAATATCTTTATATTTGATTATTATTTGAAAACGATAATCGTTGTTTAGTTTAAATATATTCGAGGTAGAAGGTCCTAGTATTGTTTCATTTTTTACTTTATCTTTTAAATAGTCTCCGATTTTATAACTCATTTTACTTGCATTATTATAGTCTTTAGAAATTATTCTAATTAAACATATATAACAAAATGGTGGATAGTTTAGTTTTTTTCTTATACCAAGTTCTTCGGTATAAAAACTTTTATAATCATTATCTTTACTATATTTTATAGCATAATGATTAGGATTAAATGTTTGGATTAAAACTTTGCCCTTTTTATGTCCCCTTCCACTTCTTCCAGATACTTGGTTAAGAAGTTCAAATGTTACTTCACTACTTCTGAAATCTGGAAAGTTTAAACTGATATCGGCATTTATTACTCCTACTAAAGTAACATTTTCAAAATCAAGTCCCTTGGCAATCATTTGAGTACCAAGTAAGATATTGTACTTGCCACTTGCAAAAGATTTTATTATATTCTCATGTGCATTCTTCTTCGTAGTAGTATCTATATCCATTCTAATTATTTTAGATTCTGGTATTAGCATTTGTAGAGTTTCCTCCACTTTTTCTGTGCCTAGACCATATTCCTTATAAAAGGCACCACAACTAGAGCATTCTTTTTCTTTTCTCTTAGCATATCCACAGTAATGACATCTAAGCATATTTGAAGTTTTGTGATAAGTCATAGTAATATCACAATTTGGACACTTTTCGGTATAACCGCAGTTAGAACATGTCACTACTGAGGAATACCCTCTTTTATTCAAAAACAGTATTACCTGTTCGCCTTTAGATATTGTTTCTTTAACATTATTTATTAAAGTTTCGGAAAAATAATCATTAGTCTTTCTGTACTCTTCATTCATATCAATAATCTCTATATTAGGATTCATTCCATTATATCTATTATTAAGTTCTAGTAAAGTATAGGTTCCATTCTTAGCTCTTGCATAACTTTCCATCGAAGGTGTTGCGCTTCCTAAAACTAAAGGACAATTATGATATTTGCTTCTGCACTTTGCAATATCTATAGCATTATATCTAGGATTATTCTCTTGTTTATAAGTAGAACTATGTTCTTCATCTATAATAATAATTCCTATATCATCAAGTGGTGCAAAAACTGCGCTTCTTGCTCCAATAACAATATCTACTTTATTCTCGTTTATCTTACGCCATTCATCATATTTTTCAGTATCAGATAACTTGCTATGGAGAACTGCTATTCTATTAAAATATGAAGTAAATCTATTTATTATTTGAGGAGTAAGTGATATTTCAGGCACCAAAAACAATGCTTTTTTTCCTTGCTTTATCACATTTTCAATCAATTTCATATAGACATTAGTTTTACCTGATCCAGTAATTCCATGAAGTAAATAAGTCTTGCTTTCATTAATATTATTAACAATAAAGCTATATACTTTAAGTTGTTCATCATTTAACGAAAAATCTTTTTTTTCTTTTTCTTCTATGTTATAACGATATACTTCTTCTTCAGTTTCTTTTAATATGTTTTTCTTTAACAATGTATTTACACTGCTTACTGATATCTCGCTTAACTGTTTCTTTTTTACTCTTTTTTTCTCTTTTAAAACATCTACTATTTTTCTTTGTGAATCATTTAGTTTAATACTATTTAAATCTATTTCATTAAGTTCAATATATTTTTCCGTTTTTACATTTATTAATACTTTTTTCTTAGCCTTTAATGCCTTAGGAAGCATTACTGCATACGATAACATTAAAGAAGATAAAGTTGTTTTTTGAACAAACTTTCCAAGATCCATAAGTTCTTTGTTTAATACTGGATAAGAGTCTACTAAAGAGATGATTGATTTAAGTTCTATATCATTAGGAATGCTTTTAAAAATTGACATAACAAAACCTTCAAGAATCTGTTTCCCAAAAGGGACTTCGACTCTCATACCAATTTTAATACTATTTTCAAGTTCTTTAGGAACTAAATAAGTAAAAGTCTTATCTAAAAAAACATGCGTAAGTTCTACTAAACATTCACAAACCATATAAAACTCCTTTTAATAATTATATCAAAGAAAAATTACAAGTAAATAGTCTTGTAATTATTTTTATTACCAAAAATTACCATAAGTGTTTGCTTTTATAATTGTCGTTATTATGGTAAAATGCATATGCGGAATATTTGATTGTTGGGTGGAGCCAAACTTCTATATGAAGGGAGGCGATATAATGAATAAGAAAGATTTTTTATTCTTATCTCTATTAATTATTATCTATCTTTTGTTACTTAAACAAATGTAGTTTTAGAATAAAAGAAAATCCACCTAACTAATGCATAGTTTAGGTGGAAACCAAATTATTGGCTACACTCAACATCGCAAATCAAGTGTTCCGTTTTTATTTTATGAAGTTTCCTTCATCTGTATACATTGTATCATAAAAAACTAGTTTTAACAAGTATTTTTAAAGCAAACTGGACCACACTAATACAAAGGTGTGATTTATTATGCTAGATAAAACTATTGAAATAATGAAAAGAGATTTTAAAAACTCTCCAGATATTATTTTTAGAAAAGTAAAAATTAAAAAAACTGAAATAGTGCTTGTTTATAATGTTACTCTTACTAATAGTAGTAATATAAATGAATTTATATTAGAAAAACTTATTACCTTAGATAAACGAATTACTAGAAAAAGCGTCTATAATCATCTTGCTAATATAATACCTGAAAATGTGATACAAGACGTAAACGATAAAAATGATTTGTATACAAAAATTGGTTCAGGCTTTACAGTATTTTTATTTAAAAAAGGAAAACCATTTGCAGTAGAAACTAGAGCTGACTTATCACGCGGTATAAATGAACCTTTAACAGAACAATCTATAAGTGGGCCAAAAGATGCTTTTACTGAGAACTATCAAACAAATACAGGATTAATAAGAAAACGTATAAAAACTAATAATCTAATTTTAGAGGAAAAAACTGTTGGTAAACAAAGCAAAACAAAAGTTGGCATTTTCTATATGGATAATATAATCGAACCTAAGCTTTTGGAAGAAGTCAAAAAAAGACTTGATGCTATAGATATAGATGCAATACTAGATAGTACTTATATAAAAGAAATATTTGAAAAAGAGCAAAGTGCCTTTCCTACTATAATCGCTACAGAACGTCCTGACACTGCCGCGATTAATCTTCTTGAAGGTAGAATATGTATAATGGTAGAAAATTCGCCTTATGTACTTGTAATTCCTACATTTTTTAGTGATTTATTTCATGCCAGTGAGGATAATTATCAAAATTTTATGAATGTTACTTTTACAAGAATAATAAGATATGCTGCATTTTTACTTGCCATACTTCTTCCTGCTTTTCATGTTGCTATTACAACTTATGATCACGAAGCAATACCCGTTACATTACTTGCAAATTTTGCTGCTCAGCGTGAAGGTGTTCCTTTTCCTTTAATTGCTGAGGCTTTAGGCCTTACTTTAGTTTTCGAAATATTAAGGGAAAGTGATATTAGAATGCCTCATTTATCAGGCACTGCAATATCAATTTTGGGAGCTATAGTTCTTGGAGATGCTGCAGTAGCTGCAGGAATAGTATCTCCGATAATGGTCATAATAATTGCTTTATCTGCAATAGCATCCCTTATGTTTTCAAATATCGGAATGGTTAATGCAATAAGATTCTGGAGAATAGTTTTCATGCTATTTGCTGCTCTTTCTGGAATTGTAGGAATCTTTTTTGCCTCTATCATTTTAATTACACACTTAAGCAGTTTAAAATCATTATCAAAGCCTTACTTATACCCTCTTATACCACTTAATAAAAAGTTTTTAAAACAAGTTCTAGTAAAAAACTCAATCTATAAAGAAAACAAAAGAATGCCCATTCTAACAAATAATAATTATACAAGGAGCAATTTATGAATAAAATAAAAATAATTATATTATTAATTATCACTACTATTACTCTTACAGGTTGTAGTTATACAGAGCTTAATAAACTAGCAATAGTATCGGCTTTAGGAATAGACTACAAAAATGGACAATATGAAATTACAGCACAGGTAATGGATATAAAAAAGCAAGATACAGGTACAAAGGAAAAATCAATTATATACGAAACAAAAGGAGAAACAATCGGTAAAGCTATTAGAAATCTATCAGAAAAATATCCAAAAACTGTCTACTTAGGACATGTAGAAATAATTATTTTAGGCAAAGAAACTGCAGAAGAAAAAATAAATGATATTTTTGATTATGTAATGAGATCTCCTGAAGTTAGATCAACTGGATATGTTTTAATAAATAGAGAACAAAGTGCTAAACTAACTCTTGAGCCTGAAAACGAAAAAGAAGAAAGTTTTGCGACGGAACAAATAAAAAGTTCATTAGAAAGCACTACTAAAAGATCTGGAACAGTTTATTTAATAACATTTGAAGAGTTTCTTCAAACTTATCTAAAAAAAGGTGTAGATCCTGTAGTACCTCTTATTAAAATAGACAAAAAAAATGGTAACGAAACAAGCGATACAGTTATTACTAACCTTGCAGTAATAAAAGATGGAAAAATAAAAAAAAGTTTAAATGAGCAACAATCTATTGCTTATAACACAATAAATAATAATTATTATGATATAGTAATAACTCCAAAATATAAAGGAAAAACCTTTGGAGCAGTTATTTTTAATCCAAATTCAAAAATTGAAACAGAAATAAATAATAATAATATAAACGTAATAATAGATATAAAAGTGGAAGCTAAACTTAACGAGTTAAACAAAGATATAAATCCAAATAATGATAAAACCAATAAAGAACTAGAGAGTTTAATAGAAACGGAATTAAAAGAATATGTAATAAGTCTTATTAATTATTCAAAAGAAACAAATACTGATGTCTTAGGAATAAAAAATAATATATATAAAAACTATCCAAAAGAATATAAAAAATATAAGCATAGTAACTTATATAACATTTCAAATATAAAAATAAACATAGATGCAAATATTTATAGATCAGGTAATACAAATAAAGGAGCAATTAAATGAATAATAAAATAAGTAGCGGACAAGTTTTATCTATTGGAGTTGGACTAATAGTAGCCTTATTCCCAGGACTTGTTAACTTTTTAATACTAAGCAGTTCTAAAAACGCATCAATTATTTCAATAATAATTGCATCTATTATAGGTTTTATACCATTATTCATGATAATAACAATAAGTAAAAGAATAAAAAACTTATCACTAAAAGAATATATAAAAAACAATTATCCGATATTAGGACTTATCCTAAATATAATACTTATTACTGTAGCACTTTTTATACTATTTCTAAATTCTTGGTTAATTATAGATTTTATAATAAGCCAGTTTTTAACAAGAACTTCCTATTATTTTATAGCAATAATTTTCTTTATTATAATTGCCTGGACTATAAATAAAGGAATAGAGACCACATCAAGAGCAATATTTATTATGTTTTTAATAACAGTAACAATTATGATTTTATTATGGACAAGTCTTATACCATATATAAAACTTGATAACTTAAAACCTTATATAGATGTAAGCAGCACTTGTATTATAAAAAGTTCTATTATTTATATATGTACTACTACTCTACCAATTATTTTTTTATTAGATTTAAAACATATCACTAACGATAAAAAAAACTTTGAAAGGAAAATAATAGTCTCATATATTATCTCTTGTATGATAACCACTGTATTTATATTCTTAATAATATCAGTATATACAATAGATATTGCTACGATTTTAACTTATCCAGTTTATTCTCTTTTTAAAAAAGTTCAAATATTTGGATTCATAGAAAGAATAGAAAACTTTGCAGGTATTCAAATTTTAGTGGCTTTTTATATTCAAACAACATTCTTAATATATTATTTAAAAGAAAACATATCAAAAACATTAAAAATGAATAGCAAAGTAAAAAAGCAGATATTAACATATATTATATCGCTAATAATACCTTTAATAAGTATATTAATATTTAAAAAATATAACATAATAAATATAATAAACATAAGTCCATATATCATAGGTACACTTATAATAGTGATAGTATTATTATTTATAAAGCCAAACAAAAAAAGCACTTAGTGCTTTTTTTTGTGTTACTAAATTCCTCTTACAATATTTATAATCCAGTTAGCTATTAATATAATTATTAATAGTTTATAATGCTTACCTATTCTTTTTAATAAGTTTGATGTTTTATTTGTTTTTTTTATTATATCTATAATCATTAATAGTCCTAATGTTAGTAAGAAAACAAATATTGGTATTGTTAAAATATTATATTTTTCAGCTCCGATAATATTTCCATGAAATAATGCTCTAAAACCTCTTGTAAGACCGCATCCAGGACATGGAATACCTGTTAAAGATTTAAATATACAGTTTACATCAAAAATAAATACTACAAGTATTCCAAATACAAGTAGTATTAAAAATGCAAATAAGATCTTCTTATTTTCTTTATTCACCTAAAGGATTACCATCTGCATCAGTATTTACTGATCCAGTTAAAATAAGAATACCATCAATAAATGGCCAAATAGCTCCTATACCACAGGTTAATAATGATACAAGTAATTGAGCAACTCCAATTCCTGTATATCCTAGATAAAATCTACCAACTCCAAAACATCCTAAAAAGATTTGAAGTAATCCAGCAGCCATTTTTGATTTTGGTTGAGCATTTGTATTATTAACAGGTTGTCCTTCTACAGGTTTCTTTCCAGTGCTAGTCTTTGTTCCGCATTTTGAGCAAAATGTAGCTCCTTCTTTTATTTCTGTTCCACAATTTGGACAATATTTCATATTATCAACTCCTCTTTGCCTAATTATACCATAAATTATATATATTTACAATTACTCTATTACTTTTATTATTATATTCTTTTTAAAAGGTTTTATTATTGAAAATTTATATGCTTCATATATTTTATTATATGGGATTTCTTTGCCGTATAGTTTACAAATAACATCTCCTGTTTTTACATAATCTCCAACATTTTTAACAAGTACGACTCCTGCATCATAATCTATTTTATCATCTTTATTTATTCTACCTGCTCCTAAAAGCATAGATGTTTCTCCAATTATTCTACTATTAATACTTTTTACATAACCACTTTTTAATGACTTTATTTCTATAGGTTCATCTTTTGAATCTTCTATTTTACCACCTTCAAATTCTATATAAGAGATAAGTTTATTATATGCATCATTATTTTTAAGTACACGTATAACATTTTCTCTTGCTTTATCTATTGTACAGTTTTTATTAAAAGCATACATAATTGAAGCCATTTCTACTGCCAATGTTCTTAAATCATTATTTTTATGATTTTTTAATATATCAATTGCTTCTTCAATTTCAAGTCTATTACCTATATTACTTCCTAAAGGATTATCCATTCTTGTTAACATACATATTACTTTTCTATCATATTTATTACCTATTTTTATCATTAAGTTAGCAAGTCTTTTAGCCTGTTTTTTATTTTCTATTAAAGCACCTTTACCAACTTTAATATCTATTAGTATTTTACCTGCTCCACTTGCTATTTTTTTACTCATAATACTTGAAGCTATTAATGGAATTGATTTAGTGGTACCAGTTACATCTCTTAAAGCATATACCTTTTTATCAAGTGGACATAGATTATCAGTTTGACAAGAAATAACCATATTAGTTTCTCCGATAGCATTGTAAAATTCTTCTTTTGTAAGAGATGTTTTAACACCTATACTATCTAGTTTATCTATAGTTCCTCCGGTATATTCTAAAGCTTTACCACTCATTTTAGAAATTCTAACTCCTAAACTAGCAAGTATTGGAAGAACAATTAATGTAGTCTTATCACCAACACCTCCCGTGGAATGTTTATCTACAAATGAAATATTAATTGGAAGGGTTTGACCACTTTTTATAAATATATCTGTAAGATTTATAGTTTCTTCATCAGTCAAATCATTCTTACAAATAAGTTTCAAAACCTTAGTCATTTCTTCATCATCTATTTTATTATTTAAATAACCTGTAAATATATTATCAAGTTCAATATATGACAGTTTTTCTTTTCTTTCTAGTTTTTCTATTTCTTTCATGACATCACCTACTATAGCTTTATTATATTATTTTTCACTATTTTAAGCAATATAAAAACCACTTTCAATAGTGGTTTTATCTTAAGAAATCTTTAAGTGCTCGACTTCTTGATGGATGTCTTAATTTTCTTAGTGCTTGAGCTTCAATTTGTCTAATACGTTCACGAGTTACCCCATACTCTTTACCAATTACTTCTAAAGTTCTAGGATCTTTTCCATCTAGACCAAATCTAAGTATCATTACATTTCGTTCTCTTTCTGATAAACTCTCCATAGCGCTCATAAGGGCATTACGTAATTCGTGTTGTTCTACATTTTCTTCAGTTACATCGCTTTCATCCGGTATAAAATCTATTAAATAACTATCTTCATCTTCTCCAATGGTAGCATATAACGACACTATATCTTGTCCATACCTTATAATATCCTCAACTTTTTCTACACTAACATGTAATGCTTCTGCTAACTCTTCATTATTTGGATTTCTATTTAATTTTTGACGCAAATGACTTTTTTCTCTTTTTAATTTATAAATTGATTCTACCATATGAACAGGCACCCTAATTGTACGATCATTATCTGCCTTAGAACGAGAAATTGATTGTCTTATCCACCATATAGCATATGTTGAAAATTTAAATCCTTTTGTTATGTCAAATCTTTCCACAGCTTTCATAAGCCCAAGGTTACCTTCTTGAATCAAATCAGAAACGGATAATACTTTTTCATGTGATGATGCATACTTAATAGCAACAGACATTACTAATCCAAGATTAGCATTTATAATATGATAATTAATTTCTTTCTCTTTTTGTTGTAAAGAATCATATTTTTTTATTAAATCTCTACATGATTCAGGAAGACTTTCTAAATTCTGTTCTCGTTCATTAATAAGATCATTACATATCATACGAGATACTTTTTCTTCTTCTTGTTGATATTGTTTATATAGTTTTTGAAGCTCACCTTTAATAAATGTATATTGTGAAACTGACCTATCATTTTCATTAGTAGTTAAATCATCAGAATTTTTTATTTCTTCTAGTCTATTTTTTAGTTTCATCATTTCCTTAACTGCTTCTTTTTCAGAAATCTTGAAATCTTTAATTCTTTTTTTACATGTCTCAGGAATGTTATCTGGATTATTTTTATTCTCTTTTATTACTTGTTTCCAAACAATTTTTCTAATACGCTCCATTTCATCCTCAATAATTTTCTTATTGGTAAATAACTCAACTTCTTCTTCCTGAGTAAGTAATTCTGTTCTGTGAACTTCCTTAGAATATTGTTTTACAACATCTAAACCACGATTATACCCCTTAACTTTTTTTTCTTGTTTATCGCTTTCTTCATCCTCTACAAATTCTTCCTCATAATCTGTAGTTGTTAATATTATATTATTAGATTCAAGGTATTTTTCTATTGAATCCCTAACCTCACTATATTTTGATAATCTGTGAATTTCTTCCATACTAACTTCACTACGATTAGAAAAACGACTATCTAAAGCTTTCTTTAAATCCGATCTTTCAATTATATCACGTTTAATAGAATCATCGATGTTATCGTTTTCTCTATATCCATTGTTTTTTAATTCTTTTTCTATTTGCTTTATTATTTTTTCTAACATACAATCACCTTCTTAATATAAGCCTTTCTTCTCGGCTAGTGTTTTTATTTTAACTTCTCCGCTTTTTTGAATCTGACGTATTCTCTCAGCTGACAAGTTTAATTCCTCTCCCACATCTTTTAATGTGGCAGGTTCATTATCATATAAACCATAACGCTTAATTAATACTATCCTTTCATTTTTAGTTATCGATTTATTCTCTAATAATTCTCTTATATCTTCTTGCTCTTTTTTATCCATTACTTCTTTTTCACTATCATTAGATTCATCTAATATATAGTCCTTTAACTCGTTAGGTTTAGGATTATTATACATATTAATTGGAGTTTCAAGACTAATCGTAGTAGGAAGTGCAAGTATTTTTTCTAAAGCTTCCTTCTTTATATTAAGCAGTCTTGCGAATTCTTCTTTAGTTTTATCATCATTCATGTATAAAAATGTACCATTTTCTTTATAATAGTCTATTTTTAATTTGTTTAGCTTGTGTAATAGTTCATGAACATGCTTTGGATATTTTATAATTCTAGATTTTTCTGCTATCGCAATACTAATTTTTTGAATTATCCATTGTGTAGCATATGTTGAAAACTTATATCCTAATGTGACATCAAATTTATCAACAGCTACCATAAGACCAACATTTCCTTCTTGGATTAAATCTTGAAGAGATAATCCATTATTTTGATAAAGTGTTGCGTATTTTATTACTAATCTAAGATTAGCATTTATAATTCTATCTTTAATTTTTTGATATTCATCAAAATCTTTTGCAGTTTTTAATCTAATAAATAGTTGTTTTTCTTCTTCAGGCGTTAATAAAGGAATTCTATTTATATCTTTAAAATACAATGCTAATGTATCTAAATCATCTTTTCCTATTCCTGTAACATAAGAATCACTATTAATTAATGTAATACCTTTTTCATATAAATATAATGTTATTATATTTTGAAGTTTTATATCTCTAGTAAGGTTTTTTAATTCACTTTTAGTGATACTTTTCTTGTTTTTAAATAATGTATTTAACTCTTTTTTTATGCTGTCATTATTTAGGATATCATATGGTGTCATAGTAGGATCTTTCTGCAACTGAGAAATCATATTAATAACATTATAATTCATGATGTCATACCCCCTCTTTTTAATAAGTAAGATTATAGCACTTTTTGTTTAAAATGTCAAGAAAAACCGTATTAATCCATATATGTGATTTATGAATATCTTGTATATTTTTATTATTGTAATATTACATATGATTATATTCTTTCTGACACAAGAAAAAATACCCAAAATATGGATATCAAATTATATATATTAATTTTAATTTTATCTATAAAAAACAGCTTTTTTGAATAGATAAATATCAAGTTTATTATATAAAAAATTAAATACTTTTTGAGAAATTAGTTTTTTACCTATCAATGTAAGAACAAAACTAGAAACATAAACTATTATAACAATAATGAGACCTCTTAATTCTACTAAATGATTATTAATTAAACCATTTACACCACTTGACACTAGTATATAAATTAAAAAGAAAGTAAGAAGTACAATAATAGGATATATATAATAAAAAGTAATCATAATAATATCACTAAGTAAGAAACTAATGAACGCTAAACCAATTATAAACCATTTTAAAATAAAACAGAAAAAGCTTTCTATGGAAACTAATATCAAGGATACTATTTTTTTTACTGTTTTTATATTTTTACTATTTAAGTATTCTCTTAAGTATTCCCATTTAGTAACTGTCTTGTTTTCGTATTCAGAATAGTTATAAGGGCTTTTAGATTCTCTTCTTGTACCTGAATATTTTTCATAAGTATTAGTTTCTTTATGTTTTAAGAAATCATCATATTCTTTCCTTTTTATTTCATCTAATAAAATATCTTTAGCTTCATTTATTTTCATAGACATAGAAACAGCATCTTTATCTTTATTGATATCTGGATGCCATTTTTTCATTTGAGCTTTGTAAGCTTTTTTAATTTCTTCTTTTGTAGCATTATTACTTATTCCTAAAAGATCATAATAGTTCATATAATCACCAACAAGTACATTTTAGCACAAAAAAAAGAACTATAAAAGCTCCTTATTTTTCTATGGAGCAATAGTTGAGTAATTACACAACTTTTTTCCAAATTGAAATGATATATAAATCATCCATCTAAAAAAATTATATCATATTATTTCAATTTTTTAAATAAGCATTTTTATCATCGTCTGTAAAATAATTATCAAACCATCTATATTCAAATATACATTCTTCATTAATATCATTATCAATGTATTGGGAACCATCATACAAGGCATATTGTAATAATTGATATAGTTTTTCTTTATCTTTCATATTCACGCTTACTATTTCATAATTCATATTAATCACCAGCCTATAAATATTATATCATAGAAAAAGATTAAGTTTTCACTTAATCTCTTAGAAATTAATTTTTGCTTCCTTGCTTGATAGCAGCTTGTACTGCGGAAATAATTGGAATTGCAGTAAATTTTTATTTATTGTCTAAAATGATTTATTTAACAATTCTTATTTTATTGAATATTAGCATTGCATTATATTTCTTCATATTCTTTAATTCTTGTGTTTACACCATCTATTATTTTATACTCACGATGCTTATTTTTATTTATCTTATTTATTAATTCCTTTTCAAGATCTATGTTTAATATTTCCGATAGTCCAAGCAAATAAATCATTGCATCAGCTATTTCTTCACCAACATCATCTTTTTTCTTTCTCCACGCTTCATACGCTTCAGCTACTTCTCCATAAGTTAAACAAAATTCTTTATTTATATCTGTCACATTAAAGCCTTTATCTAGTTTATTTTGATATACATCTTTTTGTAATTTTTTTAAATCTATCATTATTTTTCCTCCAAAACTTTATTAATTATCTTTCTTATTTCAAAAATTCTTTTTTCCATAAATTCAGGATGATCTTTAAACCATTTAATATTAAGTGGTGATGGATGAGGTAATACTATTGCTAGTTTTCCATTAATATAACTATCTTTAAATATTAAATCATTAAAATTTTCACTAGGAAAAAATACTTTTGCTGATTTTGCTCCAATAATAATATATAGTTCATTATTTATATACTCTAATTCCTTTTTAATCCATGTTTCATAGCAAATCTTTGGTGGCATTCTATCATTTCCATTTTTATCTTTTCCAGGGTAGCAATGAGAAAGAGCAGCAATATAGAAATTATCAGGATTATAAAAAATTGCATCATCAATCATATACCATTCATATTTTAATTTTTTTCCACTTAAATCAGTAAATGGTTTTAATGTTTGATGGACTGTAGCAGAAGGTGCTTGACTAATTTGAACAATTTTGGAATTTATATTTCCTAGTATTATAGGATGTGGTCGAAAGCCAAATTTTTCTTTACAAATTTCACATTTTTTTAATTGTGATATTAGTTGATCAAATTCTTTTTGCATTATTTTTTCTAAACTCCTCTAATTTTTGTAAAACCTCGTTAAAGATTTGTTCAATTGGCTTCATACCATCAATGTATATCAAATTATTCTCATTTAAAATGGATGAGTAAGCTTTTCTAACTTTGCCTAAATGTTCCACTGATGATTTAATATTGAACTTTGTATCTATATTTCGATTCACAGATTCTTCTGGAGTAATATCAATAAAGAAGCCAATATCTGCCTTTGGAAATACTGAATTGATATTTAAAACAAAATCTTTATCTACACCTTCTGCCATTCTATATGCAATAGCGGATGGTACATATCTATCAAATAGTAATATTTTATTATTTAAATCATCACTGCTAATACTTTTCATTCTTATATATCTGTCAGCTGCAAATAAATAAGCTTTTAAAATTGAATCTAAAGTGCCTTCAATTGCCATTTTCTTTAGCTCTATACCAATGTTGGTTTCAAATTCCTTTGATACTTCAGCATCTAGTCCAATATTTATATAATAATCCTTTAACATTTGAACTAACGTTGTTTTACCACAATTGTCTAATCCTTCAAAAATAACTATCAAATTATATCACCTCTTATTAGCATTATATCATAAGAAAAGACTAAGAAATTATAATTCGTAGTCTTTTTTTTAGCTTAATTATTTATTTTTTAAATTTGCTTGCCCCGCAGTAAAGATTGGAACAATAAAGAACCAATTCGCGGACTAAGATAACTATTTATGTTATTTTATAACAATAATTTTCTTTATTTAATTGTGCAATTTTTTAATTTTGTATTACTTTTTCTAAAACTCTTGGTTTAACAAATTCTAATTCCCATTGTTGAGGTCTTAATTGATGCATTTGTTTACAAAATTGGATTTCTTCCCATATTCTATCTGTAGTTTCTTTATCACCATAGAACTTTAATAATGCATCATAAGAATACTCATACAATTCGTTCCTTTCAAACAAAGGCATTGGGTTTCCTTTATAATTTGCATGATCATTAGCAATACCCCATTCCCATTGTTCTAATGTTTCATCATAAACTTCGTCATTAGTCCAAAAATCCATTATTAATTTTTGTTTTTCCTCTAATGACCAATTTGGATTTCTAAGTATCCAATATCTTATATCAAAATCTCCTGAGCCATGTGCTTGAGTATCACTTAATGAACTAAATAAACTAGCCATATACATATTACCAGTTTTAGCACCTACAGGATTAATCGAACCTCCAAATTCAGTATACACAGTTTGTTCATTTGTAATACCTTTTTCATCTAATTCTTTAGAATATTCATTCATAGCATTTTTGTATCTAGTAGTACCTATTTTATTCATTGCTTCATCAACTGCAAATGCTTTTTGATCTTCTGTTAATTTTAAATTAGGATTCCATAAAGTCATTAGTAAATATGAATAACCACCATTACTATAACCATCTAAAACAATTCTAGCAATTTGTCTATTAGAATAAATCAAGTCTACAAGTTTTTGATACACTTCATTATCAACATTATTAAAATCAACAAGCATATCCTCACATATTGCTAAACCATTTACTAAATCTCTTTCTCCAAATTTATCTTTAGTTGGTTTGATTGCCCATTCTAATAATTCTTTATTATTTTTAATTGAATTCCAAATTTCTTCTGGATTTCCAACTTTTTTATCACAATCTCTTGCATAATATAGTTTATCATCTATTTTTCTAAAATCTTCCATACTAAACCTCCCCGAATATATTTTTATTTTAACATAAAAAAAACTAGATTTCTCTAGTTTTCAATTATATTTTTATTTATTTCAATTTTTTATATAATTAACCTTTTTGCTTGTTCCTGATCAGTTCTTATTGCTTCTCCAACAAACTCAGCTTGTACTTTATAAAATAACTCTGGATCAGAAAAGAAACTTTTTCCTTCAGGTGGATAAATTATATTATCAGCATTTTTAATTCTAAATAATTCTCTATTTTTTCCATTTTCTTTCTTATCAGAAGGCCCAAAAGAATAACCTGGTTGTTGGAGATTCCAATATGTATCTTCATAATCGCTTATTCTTTTTCCTGTTATACAGTTTATTATTGGTTCATGAGAACGTAAATAACAATATATTGGATAATTATCATCTTTTAATAATTCTTCAGTAAATAAGTAATTACACATCTCATGTTTCAAAAAATCATATAATAAATTATCTATTTCTAAATAATTCATTATTTTTTCTTCTTTATACTCAATGCATTCAGCAAATTCTCTAACTTTTTCATCTTTTAATAATTCATGGATTCTTTGTATATTCTCATTCATTTTTTTTATTATTTGATTTTGATCAGAAATGTATTGTTCTTGTAATTTTCTCCAAGAAGGATATTCTTCTTTAACTATTCTTATAAAGTCTTCAGTCATATTATCAGCCCTTTACTGGTGAATTATTATAACATATTCTTTCAACTCTTTCAATAAAAATTCAAAAGAAACTAATTTTCATAATCTAGTTTCTTTTATATAAATTGTAGTTCTTATCTTTTTCCTGTCTTCGTTCTTGCACTCTTTCTTCACTATATATACCAACAGTTTGAATACAAGCATACATAAATGATTCAATTCTTTCTTTATCTTCTTGATTAAACTCAGATAATAATTGTTCTTTCTCTAAAGCTATTTCTTCATTTGACAATTCTTCTTCAATATCTATTTTACTTATAATTTTTAATATTAAAAGCATAGCTTTTGAACAAGCATCACAAAACTTTTCATTTGGATCATTTAAACACATATCAACATAATCCATATATACTTTCTCTTCATCACTTAAATTTTCATATTCTGAAATATATTTATAATTATAAAGTTTTAATATCATTATCATTTTATCCATACTTTTAAATCTCCCTAATCAGTTATACAACTAATCATATCAAAAACTTTATTGTTTAGCATTTTATAATTCTTTTATTGCATTGTTCTCATTTTTTCTTGATTTTTTGTTTATTATTATTTTGGTGTTTTGGTTTAATTGTTTCTATCAAATCATTTGTTTCTATTTTATTTATATCAACACCATTCTCTTTAATAAAAGACATAAAAGACATAACAGCATTAGCTAACTCATCATCTTGTAAGTAAAATACAATAGGATGATGAAATCCCAAAGTTTGCTTATTAGGTAGGTTCAATTCTTCAGTTACATATTCATCGTTTCCAAACAAAACTACCGAAGAACCATATCTATATATTTCTTCTATTTTTTTTCGCATCAGATATGAATTTTTTTCATTACTGAACTTAGCTAATGCCTCTTTTTCAGCTAATATAGTAACTTCTCCGGTGTATTCATCAACTGTACGATAACCATGTTTTTCACTACTATCATATGTTGGATATTTTATTGTTTTTATTTCATATTGAATTGATTCATCGCTTGCTAATTGTCTTAAAATCCTAAAAACTTTTTCATACTGTTCTTCATCCATAGATGAATCCTTTATATTTCTTGAAGCGTTTTCATAGTGTCCTATTTTTGTAATAATACCTCTTAGTATTAATTCATTCATTTGTTTTAGTAATTCTAATCTTTTTACTAAATCTTTAGCAATTTCTTTTCGTCCTAAAATCTTTTGTTGATAATCATTTTCAAGCGATACAAATTCAGAATAAAGGTTATAAAAATCTTTAATATCCTCTTGAGTGATTTGATATTCCATAATTTTATTATAATCTCCTGGCTTAACATTAAGTAATATTTCTTTTAAATTTTCCGCAGTCATGACAAACCTCCCTTTGACTAAATTATTATATTATATTTAAAGATTTTAATCAATGCTATACTATTATATTTCATAATCATCTTTTTCTTTGTCTTTTATATCATCCCAGCCTGTAATTCTATCAAGTGTTTTTTCACTCATAATTTGATGATTATACATATCACTAATAACTTCTGCATAAACATCTTCTTTATCTTTTCTATGAAACATTCTTTTTAAGAAGTTAACTAGTTTTTCAAATAAGTGTTTTAATTCTTGAAGTTCATATTTTAAATTAAAGTTGTCTTTTCTATATTCATCAATTTGTTTTTCTTGTATTTCTACTTTTTCACTTAAAGTATCTACTCTTAATTGTAATGCATCATTACTTTCTTTTAAGTTTTTAATTCTTCTAGAATCCTGTCTAGCTTGTTTAGTAATGATATTTAAGTTTGCCGATAATTCTTTAACATCTCTATATTCATCAGTTGTTTTATCAACTTTATCAATATAATCTTCCAGCTTATCCTTTTGTTCTTTAGAAATGATAAATAAATCATCTCTTAAAGGAACTTTTTTAAGTTTATTTATTTCTTCTTTTATATTATTAGAATTAGTTTTTAACTCTAATGAATTATTACTTATTGAATCTATTTCTTTTTGATGTTTTTCAATTAGTTCTTTTGTTTCTTGATAGTTAGTCATATCAGCTACATTGATATCTCTATTTCTACCTTTCATTTTTTGTTTTAAAGTAGCATCTAGATTATATTCTTTGTTGTATTCTTCGATACATAAAGTTCTCATTTTATCTTGTAATTGCATTAAAGAAGTTCTAGTAAATACATCGGTTTTACCAACTTGTTTACTCATACCAGTTTTACAATTATATTTTATTGGAACACCTACAATATGCATGTGAGGACTTGTTTCATCATAATGAATAATAGCACTACATACTTTAAAGTTTGGCATTAACAATTCTAAATCATCAACTTGTTTTGAATAAACATTAGTCATTTTATGTTTATAGTCCAAATCTTTTGTATCCCAAAACTTCTTATCTCCAAGTTCAATAATAATCTCACAAGCTAAATCACTTTTAGAATTATCACTTACTTTTTTGAAGTAGTCATCGATCTTTCTATCCTGTCTTGTTTGTTTATTATTGTATTCTAATCTTGCTTCTTCAAATTCAGTTTTATAAAAATCTTCTACATCTTTGTATAGGGAAGAAGTACCTTTTACAATTACAATTTGTTCTTGTTCGTTGTCATATTTTCTATAATTATGCTTATCACATTTTGATAATGTTTTAGCATTTTGTATTCCGTTATTAGTCATTGAAGTTGTTCCACTAATATTATTTTTAGCAGAACTTCTAACACTATTTTTTCTATTTTTATTACTTCCCAAATGTAGAGAATATGGAAGCTCACTTATATTAATCATCTCCTTTCTTATGGCTCAATTTTGGCTTGTCAAAATGTATAACCCCCTAGATATCTTGTCATGCTAACAAGATATCAGTGGGCTAAGGAATATTCCTTAGAATCCTTTATTCAATACTTTGTAATGAAACTATGTACTACATACTTTCAAAACTTCGTATTGTATGGATGAAAATATTTTATCTTCATAAAACATTTTCTTTTGTAAAAATGCTATCGCCACTTTCATTACTTTGTAACAAAACGTGCCACGCATTTTATTTTTTTAAGAGTTCCATTCTGATAGGTTTACTTGGTATATCTTTTAACTCTCTAGAGTAGTCCACATAAGTATTACTATCATCAGGAATGTAATTGAATAATTTGTTTAACTCATCTGCATCTTTAGTAACAACAATATTTTCTTCTTTGATATATATAATTCCAAATCTATATTCTTCCATTTTTACATCTGGATCTAATTTATAATAATCTTCTAATGGAAACACTCTAACAATAGCGGAATTATCTTCTACAAAGTTGAAGTAGAATACTTGGTCTTTAACATAGTAGATTGCTTCAGTATAAGAAACATTATAATAGTTCTTTAACCTCATAATTATTTCTCCAACTTCTTTTTCAGGTAAGTATTCACTAAATCTTATTTGTCCTATTAGATTACCAAATATACAATCTTGTTTTCTATCTATATAACCATTCTTAAATAATTCATTACATGGGTTAGCGATTGATTCTCTAAAGTTAACACACTTAACAAAACATTCATTACCAACTAACTCAAGTTCAATATTATCAACATAATTCATAATTAATTCTTCTTTTTCTTCACGAGTTCTTTTCTTCCATGGTTTCATTTGTCTATCATATTCTTCAGGATGAACTCCTTTATTTATAAATGCAATGTCACGAGCAACTAAAATGTCCTTAGCAGAATAAGTAAATGTATCACATTTATCAGCAGTATTAATTTTATCTTGTAGCATTTCTATAGTATCTTCAATTTGTTTTGCTTTTTCTTTATAATCATCTAAACTAAATGCACCATCTACATAAGCAAGTTTAGCTCTTTCTAATCTTGCTTTTTGTGTTTCAATTTCTTTAGTAATATTTTCTCTAGGTTCATCAAAGTTTTTGATAATCATAGGAACAAAGAATTGATTAACAATAGAATCATATTCAGTTAGTTCATCAACGAAAGTTTTAAAATGTTCTTCAACATCTTTTTCTTTAACTGTTAATTTGCAATCACGACAATAGTAATAAAAATATTCATGACCTTTTTTCTTGGAAGCTTTACCACCTAAAATTCTTCCACATTTAGGGCATAGTAATTTTTGTAAGAAGATATAAGTTAAAGTTCTTGAATAAGCACGAGAATTGTTTTTCTTTTGAAATTGACATTCTTCCCACATTTCTTTACTAACTAATGGCTCAACAACATTTTCATAGTAAGTAGGATGATTAGTTCTTTTACCATGAACAAAATCTCCTTTATATATTTCGTTTCCAATAATATGAAGTATTGTATTATCTCTCCAATTATCTTTTCCTAGAACTTTTTCTTCTTTAAATAGATTAGCAATCTTTTGATAAGATAAACCATTGTGATAAAGTTCAAATATTCTAATAACAACATCTTTTGTTGATTCATCAATTACTAATTTTTTATCTTCGTGTTTATAACCTAATGGTGCTTTATGTGGAATATGTCCTTGTTTAATTGCACCAGCTAAACCAACTTTAGTTCTTTCGCTTGTCCTTTCAATTTCATTTTGAGATACACTCATCATAATACGAGATACCATTCTACCATTTGAAGTAGTAGTATTAATATCATCATTAACTAAATCTAAATAAGCATTATTTTCCTCTAGGAATGTAATAATGTTTTCCCAATCAAAAATACTTCTTGTAATTCTATCTTGTTTTAATGCTAACATTGTATTTATTTTCTTATTTTTAATATCTTCTTTTAATCTTTCAAATTCAGGCCTGTAATTTCCTTTTTTAGCACTAATTCCCTCATCAGTATAATAATCTCCAATTTCATAACCTTTGGCTCTACAATAGTCTTCTAATCGTGTTTTTTGTTCTGGTAAACTAAATCCTTCACGAGCTTGATCTTCAGTGCTAACTCGCAAATAAAGACCAGCTACTTTTTTAACTTCCTTATCAGATAATTCCATAAACTCAACTCCTTTTACAAAAAAAGAGGAGTCAAAAGTATCTAGTAAAGTCTAAATACTACTGACTCCTCAAAATAATTGATATTAAAAATATTTATATTTTTGTTTTTGTGTTTATATTTCATAGATGTACCTCCATTTCTAGAGCATACCTCTTTCATTGGTTATATATAATATCACTTTTGAAAATAATGTCAATAGTTATAGATTTTTAATAAACTCTTGTAAATCACTAATTTTAATATGTTTTTGTAAATTTTCTACATAAACATCTCTACCATGATTAAAAGCTAGAAATGTTGTACCTTTGATGATTATTTTATTTGGCTCTATATAATTAATATTTGTTTTCTCAACCTTACGAATAGAACCATTGATAAATGTTGGAGTAGTATTACAAAAATCACAAATAAACTGGATTCTTGTTTTAAGTTCCTCATCAATAGGTATTTCCTTTGTTATAACTTTTAACATAATTCACCATCCTTTCTTTGGACGGATGATTTATAAACACAAAAAAATCTATCTCTCGATAGATTTATATATCAAACTCGGTAATCGTTCCGAGCAGATTCCTCAATGGAGCGGACGAGGAGAATCGAACTCCCATCCTAGCCTTGGCAAGGCCATGTTCTAACCATTAAACCACATCCGCAAAATAAATATATTAATAATTTATCACTCTTTTTGATAAAAATCAATATATTTAATTACTTTTTATTTAAGTTCTTTTTTTTCTATATCTACTTGTGCTATAGAATCAAATCTTTTTGTTATCTTTTCTGTTGTAGTGTGAATATCATTTACATCACGGCTTACTGTTTCAATGCTACGAGATAACTTATCCCATCTATCTTTATATCTGTTAAACTCTACTCCTAGTTTATTTAATTCTTCATGAATTATGCTTGTATATTTATCTCTTTCCATATTTTTTATAATCATTTGAATTATAGTAAGAGTTGATATAAGTGTTGTAGGACTAGTTAACCATACTCTTTTCTTATATGCATAATCTATTAAATCCTGATGATAAGCATTTATTTCTGCGAAAATAGCTTCTGCTGGTAAAAACATTATTGCTTGATTAGTAGTGACTCCAGGAATAATATATTTTTCACTTATTGCATCAATATGTTTTTTTACATCAGCTTTAAATAATTTTTCATATTTTTCTCTTTCTGCGATACTTAATCTTTTATCAACCATATTCCTATAGTTTTCTAGAGGAAATTTTGAGTCAATCCCTATAGTACCAAGTGGTGATGGTGCAAACAGGATACTATCTACAATTGTACCATTAGGCATAAGATATTGAAGTCTATAAATATTATCATTTTTTTCTCCAAATACTGAAGATAATACATGTTTTAGATTAACTTCTCCAAAAATACCCCTTGTTTTTTTATCAGTAAGTATTCCTTGTAGAGATACAATATCTGTTGATAAAGAATCTATCTTTTTTTGAGCTTCATCTATTTTTGATAATCTTTCTAGAACATTTGTAAATGTCTTATTAGTTTTTTCAAAGTTTTGATCAAGTCTTTCATTCATTTTATCGTTCATCATTAAAAGTTTTTTATCTTGTTTTTCAGATAATTCGCTAAAATCTTTTGTAAGAGAGGCCCTTAGTTCTCCAAACTCTTTAGTTAGTTCTACTTCAAGCTTACCTAATCTTTCTGTTATATTAGCTTCATTTATATTTTTTGTAATACTTATTATTACTGCGATTAAAATTATTATTAATAGTCCTATTATTATATAATTTAATTCCATTTAACTTTCCACCTTTACTACCCTTTCTATTATTTTACTTATTATATACGTTATTGTTACTAAAAGCACTACTCTTATAATATTCGCAGGATCTTTTAAACTATCTACAAGCGATACTGCAATATATCCATAAAAAAGAAGCATTGCAGGTTTTCCTACTATAAGAGCCATTAAGTACTTTTTATATGATATTTCACTTAATCCTCCGGCAATGTTAACTAAAAACGCTGGAGTAATTGGAAGCGCAAATAATACTACCAAAGTTGTAAACTTTATACTAGACAGTTTATCCATCCATTTTTTAATTCTAGCCTTATTCTTCTTACTAAACCACTTTATAAATTTATCTTTAAATAAGTATCTAAATAAGAAAAATGAAGTCATACACCCTATAATAACTGCCACATAAGAAAGAATAAAACCAAATACATTACCAAATGATAACATATTAAGACCTACGATTGCTCCAAGAGGAAGTGGTGGTAATACTGATTCTAAAAGTATTAGAACAAATCCTCCGATTGGTCCTAGTGAAACCATATAATTAACTATATTATTTATTATAAGTGTTACACTTTCCATATAATCACCTTATCTTGTTATATATTATACCACGATTTATATAAAATAATAAACTATAAACCTTCAAAGAATAAAAACATTGCGGTTTTTATATCTATTTTACCTTTTTTTATATTTATATCTATATCACTTAATCTTTTTAGTATTGTTAAAATATCATCCTGTACTATAAGATTAAGTTGTTCTTTTAACTTAGTGAGTCTATAAGGATGCATCCTATACTCTTTAATTATTTCATCATCACTTAATGATTTTATCTTTTCACTTATTTGAAAAAGCAATCTATAGTGATTGGCTATTGTATACATTATTTTTTCTTCTGTTTCTCCTTCTTCAAGAAGTTCATTATATATTTTAAAGATTTTGACTTTATCTTTTTCATTTATTTTATCTATTAGATTAAAGATAGTAGAATCTAAACTTTTTTTAACTAAATTTTCTATATCTTCAGTAGTTATTTCTTTCTCATTTAGTTTATAGAGTTTTAGTTTTTCAAGTTCATTTTCTATTCTGCTTAAATTGTTACCACAATAACTTATTAATAAATTAATAGCCATGGGAGACATTTTAAAGTCCTTTAAATCTTCTTTTATAACACTTTCTATGTTGTAACTTAGAAATTCTTTATATTTTGTCTTTTCTTGTAATACTTTAGTTATTTTCTTTCTTTTATCAAGTTCTTTGAAAGATAAGAGTATTAATGTATTAGCTCCTTCATTGTTTAAGTACTTTATTAAAGGATCAGGATTTTCTATTTTATCTATAGAATTTACTATTATTAATTTATTTCCAAATAAACTTACTGTGTTTAAATCTTCAATTACTTTATTAATACTTGTTTCTTCAAGGTTATAACGCACTATATTTTCTATATTAAAACTTTTAGATATTTTATTTATTTCTTTTTCTATATAGTCTTTTTCACCAATAAAAGTATATGTCATGTTATCACCTCGCAGTAATATTTTAACATAATTTTACCAAATAAAAAAGATAACTATTGTTATCTATTTAAGCTTTTTAACTTTTTGGTTGTTAGTATTATTTAGTTTTTCTCTTTGAACAATTCCTGCATTTAATCCTAGGTTAAATATTTCTATATCTTCTTCTTTTAAGGCACTACTACTTGCAGGGTAATCATTATATCCCACTAAGTACCCAATTTGTTTTATATATCCAATACGATTATCTTCATACTTATTTAACTCTTCATATGCTAATCTATTTCTTTTCATTTTTCCTTCTTTGTAACCTAGTAAAAACGTTTTTCTTGTATCTAGATCTTGATCAAGAATATTTTCTAGTCTAACGTCAAAATAGCCTTCGACAATTCCCTTATTGTAATAGTATTGCTCATTATTATTCATTATAAAACCTCCTGATATCGTTAAAAAAAGAGCTTAAGCTCTTGAAACGTATTTTCCATCTTTAGTGGATACTATTATTTTTTCACCTTCATTTATAAATAAAGGAACTCTAATTTCGTAACCAGTTTCAAGCGTTGCATCTTTGGTAGCACTTTGTGAAGTGTTACCTTTTACTGCAGGTTCAGTATGAGTAATTTCAAGTTCAATTTTGTCAGGTAATTGTAGTCCTAAAACTTCACCTTCATAAAAAGTAATATCTAGGTCTTGATTTTCTTTTAAGAATTTAACATCATCCCCGATAACTTTTTTATCTAAATCAACTTGAGAATAATCTTCCATATTCATGAAAGTATAATCATCGCCTGTATTATAAAGATATTGCATTGGTTTTCTTTCAATTCTTGCAGTTTCACACTTTACACCAGAGTTAAATGTATATTCAATTGTAGAACCAGTTCTTAAATTTTTAAGTTTTGTTCTAACAAAAGCTGCTCCCTTTCCTGGTTTTACATGTTGGAACTCAATTATAGTATATAAATTTCCATCTACTTTAATTGTCATTCCTGTTTTAAAATCATTAACATTGATCATTTAAACTCACCTACTTCTATTTTTCTTCTTTAAAACTTGTATGTTTTTTACATTTAGGACAATATTTATTTAATTCTAAACGTTCTGGAGTATTTTTAACATTCTTATCCATACGATAACTATAACCTTTACATTCAGTACAAGTAAAAGTCTTAAATTGTCTGTTTCCTACCTTTGCCATGATAATCCCTCCTCATTTCCATAAGTATTATATCAGATTTTTTATAAAATGCAAAAGTTTTTTTAACTTTTACTTATCTTTTTACCATTTTTATCATACAAACTAAAATAAATCTTAGTAGCTTTACTTACAATTATCTGATTTGCATAGCTTTTATACTTACCAGTATTTGGGTTTTGAATGTCTGGAAATGAAGCTGCGATTGACATTGTGGGTTTTAATGAAGGAGCATAACCTACAAAGTTATTACTAATAGTTTCAGCATCTATTACTCCATCTCCATCTAAGTCAATAAATGATTCACTGGTACCTGTTTTTCCTGAAGGACTTGGGGCTTCTGTCATATAACCAGTTCCTGTACCATATGTGGTAACACCTCTGAATCCTTGTCTTACTCTACTGATGTATTTTTTCTTAACATTTAAATTATTAAGAATTGTGGGTTTAATTTCGTATAAGACTTTGCCATTATCGTCAATGACAGCTTTTAAAAATCTAGTTTTATATCTATTTCCACCATTTGCTATAGTTGAAACGTATTGTGAAAGCTGCAAAGTTGTATAGGTATCATATTGTCCAATTGCGTAGTTTATTAAAAGGTCTCCTGCCCTATTATCACTTTTATAACCATCTTCTTCTTTTGGATAGTCAATTCCTGTTTTTACACCAAGACCAAATCTATAAAACATATTACGATATGTATCAAAGGCTTCTTCCTTGATTTTAAGTCTTTTTCCGGGATAGTAATCAAACCCTCCGACTTTCATAGCAATTTTATATTGATATACGTTTGAAGAAAAAGCAAGCGCTTGCAGGTCATTAATGTATCCTAAAGTTTTCCAAGAACATTTGTTAGGAAGATTATCAAGTGATATACAAGAATCAACCATATAAGTACCTGGTTTTATAACTTTCGTATCATATCCTACCATCATACTAGCACCTTTAACTACAGAGCCTGGTGTAACAGTAGATAAAAATACTCCCTCGCTATTATCATATGCTTTATAGTAACCATTTTTTCTAACAAGTTTTTTCCCTGACATAGATAGTATTTCACCAGTATTTGGGTTTTGGATTACAACGTAACTTCTATTAAAATACTGAGTATTGGCTTCACTTTTTGCGCGTTTTAACTCTTCTTCAAGCATTTTATCTATTTTTCTTTGAAGATCAATATCTATAGAAAGCATTATATCAGTGCCTTTTTTGCCTTCTTTTTCTAGAATTAATTCATTATGGTCTCCGAGCGAATAAATAGCTTTTTCTCCACTTAATATTTCTTCATATTGTTTCTCTAGTCCACTTATTCCTACTCTATCATTTAATGAATAGCCTTTGTTTAAATATTCATCTGCATCTTCTTTGGGAATACCACTTTTACTATCTGATACACTTCCAAGAATAACCCTTAAAGTATCACCATAAGGGTATACTCTTTCCCACTTTAGTTTAGTATTAAAACCCTTTAAAGTTTTATTTTTTTCTGAAAAGTATACATATTCACTATCGGTTACATTTTTATCTTTTATTATTTTTTCATCGTAATAATAACCTTTGTTCATTAAATAGTAGACATAAGCAGCTCTTTTATCATCTTTTGTCATCTTCTTTATATTATCTTTACTTATTCTTTTTATTTTAAGTTCATATATCTCGTTTTCATCAAGTTTTCTGTTTTCTAGTTTTTCATATTCTTCATTTGTAATTAGTTTATCAGTTTCTTCTTTGTTAATTATTACATAAAACTCTCTTAGATTTCTATCTAAAACATCCTTATAATTAAGTTTTAATATTTTACTAATTTTATAAGCAATATTAATCTCTTCTTCTGTAGTTATTCCAGAAGGCTTTTTATAATAAATTGTTTTGATAGCTTTGTTATCTACTAAAACATTTCCATTTCTATCTAATATCCTACCACGTGGAACACTTTCTCCATATACATGTTTAACAGTGCCTTTATTAAGCATCATATTATAATAACTGGACATAAATATATTTAAATAAAGTATTCTGATAATGATTACTATAAAAAAGATAACAGCAAAAGTGAGAATAAATTTCATTCTATTATTCTCATGTTTTAAGTAAACAGTTTTATACTTTTTATTCTTAGTTTTTCTCATATTATTATTTTGCATCAATTTTAAAAAAAACTTACATATAATTTTGTAGGTGATTGTATGCAAAGAAATCTTATAATGAATTATGCTAAAAATTTAACTAAAGAAGATATTGATTCTTTTGTAAAAACCAATAATATAGAAGTATCAAAAAAAGATATAGATACTATATATAACCATATAAAAACTTATTATCAAGTATTTTTTGATGATCCAATAAAGTATATAAAAATGTTAAAAGGAAAAATAAGTGATGATATATATTATCAAATATTAATGGTTTATGATAAGTACAAAAGTTATTTATAGTAAAAGGACATAGATTAATTTCTACGTCCTTTATCTTTTAATGGAAATATAACTAAGTTTGCTTTACCTGTTATTTGCTTTTTCTTAACGCATCCAATCATTCTACTGTCTTTGGAATTGTCACGATTATCACCCATTACAAAATAACAGTCACTCGGTATTTTGTCATAACTAAGATTTCTTATATCAAAATCTTCAGTTTCTTCTTTTAAAAAAGTTTCTTTTACTTCTTGTCCATTGATATATAAAACATTATTTTCAAATTTTAATGTTTCTCCTGGAAGCCCAATTACTCTTTTAATAATTTTATCATCTTGTGTATTAATTACTACAATATCAAATCTCTTTATATTATTAAACCTATATGTTATTTTATTTAAAAGCATTATTTCCCCATTTTTTAAAGTAGGATACATACTAGTACCATTAACTCTTACAGGAGTTACTATAAAAGTTCTAATAAAAATTACTAAAACTATTAAAAAAACATATACAAAATACTCTATAGTATTATCTTTTTTCTTATCCATAATCTAAAAAATAAGGCCTATTTACCTGCCTTATTTCCTCTTTCTTTAATTCTGTACCCACTAACACGATCCTTTAAGAAGTTTAACTTAGCACGTCTTACTTTACCTTTTTTAACAACAGTAATTTTTGCTACTTTTGGAGAATGAACAGGGAAAATTCTGTTAACTCCAACTCCATAAGAGATTTTTCTAACTGTAAATGTTTCGCTGATTCCAGCACCTTTACGTGATGTGACTACTCCTTCGAATGCTTGGATACGTTCTTTTTTACCTTCGATGATTTTTACATCTACACGAACTGTATCTCCCACTCTAAATTCAGGAATATCACTTTTTAGTTGTTTAGCCGATACTTTACTCGCTAAATCCATTTCTATTCCTCCTTATCTATCACAATCATATATAAATACAGCGGATTGCTTTACTTAACGTTACTAATAGTAACACAAAAATATTACTTTGTCTAGTTATTTTGTTATTTTTTCCATAAGTTTTCCCCATAAATGCCATCTTTTATCATTTTATTAATAGCATCTACTACTATTTGTTTATCTTCTTTATAAGTTACTCCATACCAATTTTCATTAGTTTCTAATAATTCTACTTTTATTTTACTTTCTTCAAGTAATTTACCAACAACATCTGGTATTAAAAACTCTTTAGTTTCTAGATTGTCTTCATTTTCCTTTAAAAAATAAATTAGTTCTTCTTCCAAATGATTTAAAAACTCTTTTGGAAAACCAAGAAGATTCATTGATACATTAGTATCACCACTTATTTCTTCTTTTAGACCTGTTTTAATAGATTTTCTTATGTATTTACCATTAATGTGTTCAATAATGCTTTCATCTAAATCTATTAGTTTTCCACTTGCTTCAAAACATACTCCTCTTTTTACTGATCCGTTATCAGTTACAGTGTTTTTAAGTTTATATGAAACAATTGCATAAGTTTCAACATTATTCATCAATTCCTTATCTAGAAAATCTGATATTTCTTTTAGAGCGCCATATCCATAAAAATCATCAGCATTCATTATAGCAAAATTACCTTCAATATAATCTCTTGCACAGTATACTGCTTGTCCAGTTCCTAAAGGTTTTACTCTGCCCCCTAGATCTACTTTTATTGGCAAGTCATCCATTTTTTGAAAAGCATAGGCTATTTCTATATCATCCGGCATTCTTTTACCTATGGTCTCTTTAAATATTTCATAGTTTTCTTCTTTTATAATAAAAACTATTTTATTAAAACCACATCTTATGGCATCATGAACAGAATAATCAATTATAAATTCACCAGATGGGCCCACAGGTTCAATTTGTTTTAAACCTTCGAAACGGGATCCTATTCCTGCCGCCATAACTACTAAAGTTTTTTTCATATTACACCTTCCTTATACTTTTATGATTTTTAAGTATTTTTTTAATTCCAATATTTTTATTAAATGCTACTGTAAGTATAGTATTAGTTACTTCAATAACAACTCCTAGACCATATGTATCATGTTCAACTTTATCTCCATAATTATATTCTTGATCTGTGTCATGTACTCTTTTTTCTTTTTTAACAACTTTAATTTTATCTTTTTGTGGTTCTTCAATTAAATCAGGATTAATTTCTTTAACAAATCTACTAATAACTGAGGGGCTTTCTACTCCGTAAAGCATTCTTTTTTTAGCAGCAGTTATATAAAGTTTTTTCATAGCACGAGTAATTGCTACATACATAAGGCGTCTTTCTTCTTCAAGTTCATCCGGTCCATAACTATTTTTATGAGGAAATATTCCTTCTTCAGCTCCTGCGATAAAAACATAGGGATATTCAAGACCTTTTACAGAATGCACTGTCATAAGGGTTACACGATTATCATCATCTTTATATTCTTCGATATCTGATACTAAACTAACTTCAAGAAGGAATTCTTCTAGAGAAATAATACCAACACGTTCTTCAAAGTTTTTAGTAACGGATTTAAATTCTTCTAAATTTTCTAAACGAATATCTGCCTCTAAACTTTTTTCTGCTTTTAGAGCCTCTTTCATGCCACTTAAGTCAAGTACTTTATCAATAAACTCTGTAAGAGAACAAGAAGATAGTTCTTCTCTTAATTTAAGAATGATGTTTTTAAACTCAAGAGCCTTTCCATCTTTAATAGCTTCAAACATACTTGTATTATAAAAACTGGCACTTTGTTCAATCTCACTTATTGTTTTTGGCCCAATCCCTCTTTTAGGAGTATTAATACATCTAAGTAAACTAATATCGTCATCAGTATTATGAATAAGTCTTAAATATGCTAATAAGTCTTTTATTTCTTTTCTAGAATAGAAGTAAAAACTTCCAATTATTCTAAAAGGTAGGTTCTGTTTTAACATTTCCTGTTCAAATACACGTGATTGGGCATTTGTTCTATAAAGAACTGCAATATCTTTATAGCTTGCACCACTGCTTATAAGATCTTTTATCTTACGAATTATGTAAAATACTTCGTCAACTTCATCATATGATTTATAAAAAGTAATTTTATCTCCAGTTTCATTGTCACTCCAAAGATTTTTATCTTTACGAAAATTATTATTTTTTATAACACTATTGGCGGCTTCTAAAATAGTTTTAGTAGATCTATAGTTTTGTTCAAGCATAATAACTTCTGCATCTGGATAATCTTTTTCAAAGTTTAAAATATTCTTATAATTTGCACCTCTAAAAGCATAGATACTTTGATCATTGTCTCCAACGCAAGCTATATTTCTATATTTTGAAGCAAGCATTTTTATCAACAAATATTGTGCTTCATTAGTGTCTTGATACTCGTCTACTAAAATGTATTTATATTTTTCTTGATAAAAATCAAGAACTTCAGGATTCTCTTTAAATAGACGAATTGGTAAAATAAGTAAATCGTCAAAATCAACAGAATTATTTTTAAATAATATTTCTTGGTATTTTTTATATACTTTATAAACGATGTCATCTTCTTCACCATGTACATATTTTTTATACTCTTCAGGCATAATAAATTCGCTTTTATTACTAGATATTTTATTTCTTATCATATATGGACTAAATCTTTTAGGATCATATCCTAAATCTTTTAGAATCTTTTTAACAAGTGTTAAAGAATCATCACTATCCATAATTACAAAATTATTTTTATAACCTAGTTTTTCATAGTTTTCACGTAAGATTCTTACACCAAATGAGTGAAAAGTAGATGCCCAAATACTGGTTTTACCAACAAGTTTTTCTATTCTTTCTTTCATTTCTTTAGCAGCTTTATTAGTAAAAGTAATAGCTAATATATTAGAAGATGATACTCCTTGTTCTATTAGATACGCTATTCTTGTTGTAAGCACTCTAGTTTTTCCAGAACCTGCACCTGCGAGTATTAGAAGTGGTCCATCTTTATGTTTTACGGCTTTTAATTGCATTTCATTTAAGTTTTCTAACATATACTTCACCATATTAATTATATCATGATTTGCATTATTTTATAGAAAAGATTTTAAGCAATATAAAATATTTACTACTCTTATAAAAAGTAATATAATTAAACAAAGTAGGAAATTATGAAAAAGAAAATATTAGGTATTGTAATGGTACTTGCACTTTTTATTATTGCACCAGTAAGTGCTAAAGAAATTAATAGTTTTCATACTACTGCCGGTGACAATGTATCTTTTAAAGATGTTGTTAAAGGCGACAGTGCCATTGCAGGTAATTTAGTTGATATTATTGGTAATATCGATGGTATTGGTTTCAATTGCTGGTAATACAGTAAATGTAAATGGTACTTTGGAATATGGCTTTGTTGCAGGAAACAATGTAAGCATTAATGGAAATATTTTAAAAAATGTTTATGCTGCTGGTAACAGTGTTATTATTTCTAGTGATGCTAAAATTGAAAGAGATGTATTTATTGCTGCTAATGAAGTTGTTTTAAGTGGACAGTTAAATAGAGACGTTTCTCTTGGAGCTTCTAAAGTTACAATTAAAAGTGATGCTAAAATAAATGGTAACGTAACTATTGAAACTAATAATTTGGTTGTTGAGAATGGAGCCTCTATTACTGGAACACTTAAATATAATAAGGATGCCAAAACTAATTTAAGTGGTACTGCAAGTATAGGTAAGGTTGTTATGTATGATGGTCATGAAAAGGATGATAGTAGTAGTCCTGTCTTTGATACTGTAATTAGTATTCTAAACATGCTTGTTGTATTTGCAGTTATATCCGCTTTACTTCCAAAGGTTTGTGATAAAACTACTTTAATTTATTCAGATTCTAAAAAATATTTAAAGAATTTTGGCATTGGTTTACTTATACTATTCTGCACTCCAATAATAGGATTATTACTGCTTATAAGTAATGTTGGAACAAATTTAGGATTAATACTTCTTGTTTTATATGTTATTTGTATTTACTTATCTTTTATTGCTTCAGGATTTGTACTTGGTGATTTAATTATTACTAAACTATTCAAATTTGACATTAATAGTTTATTCGTTGGATGTATAGGAATTGTGCTTTTGAAGTTGTTAATGCTAATACCAGGTATTGGAGGATTAGTATCAATAATTGCACTTGCTATTGGACTTGCCACTATAGGTAGTTTAGTTATTGTTAATGACAAAGAAGAAAATAAAACTAAAGAAAAGATAGTTGAAGCAAAAATCGAAACTAAAAAACAGAATAAAAAGACTCAAGAATAATCTTGAGTCTTTTTATTTTAATATTTCTGTTATGGCTTTCATAACTCCGATTTTACCATATTCGTATGTTAGTCCACCTTGCTGAAAGGCTGTATATGGTTCTCTTAGAGGTCCATCACAGGATAATTCTATAGTGGACCCTTGAACAAAAGTACCTGCTGCCATAATTATTTTATCACCATAACCTGGCATATCGTCTGGAACTGGTCTTACATAACTATCTATTGCTGAGGCCATTTGAATACCACAACAATATTTAATCATTTTATCAGGGTCATTAAATGTTATAGACTGCACTATATCTGCCCTTTGATCGTTATATTTTGGTTCTGTATTAAAACCTAATTTTTCTAACATACAACTTGCAAAGATTGCGGTTTTTATACTAGAGTTTACTACAGATGGTGCCATGTAAATTCCTTCGAGTATCTTTTTATTCATATCTAGAGTTGGGCCAACATTTTTACCTTCACCAGGAACTCCAAGCCTTTCACTTGCTAGATAAACAAGTTCTTTTTTTCCTGCGATGTATCCTCCATTTGGAACGCGTCCTGCCCCTAAATTTTTGATTAAAGAGCCTACGATAATATCCGCTCCTACTTCTAAAGGAGAATGTTCTTCTACAAATTCGCAATAGCAATTATCAACCATAATGATTACATCTTTATCAACTTTTCTTATTTCTTTTACTACTTCTTCTATTTGCTTTATAGTAATGCTTTTTCTAGAAGAATATCCTTTTGAACGTTGAATTTCAATTAGTTTTATTTTTTTATTTTGTAAAGTTTCTTTTATTTTTTCTATATCAAATTCATTACTTTTTAAATCTATTTGTTCATAATTGATACCAAATGCTTTTAAACTACTATCATTTTCTTTTATTCCTATTACTTCATGTAATGTATCATATGGAAGTCCTGTTATACTAAGCATTGTATCATTTGGTCTTAATAGTGCAAATAATGCAACAGTAAGAGCATGTGATCCAGAGATAAACTGAGTTCTAACAAGTGAATCTTCAGCTTTTAGTATACTACTATAAATACTTTCTATTTTGTCTCTTCCTACATCATTGTATCCATAACCGTCTGTTCCATTAAAATCATTTGTGGATACATTATTCTCTATAAAGGCGTTTAATACTTTTTCTGTGTTTTTTAAACATAATTCATCACAGCTTTTTATTTCTTCTTTTATTTCTTCTTCTACTTCATGTGATAGTTTTATTACGTCATCACTTATTTCTAAACTATTCATTGTTTGTACCTCCGTTTACTGTTATTATAGAGTCATTTATATAACTTGCCTTATCGCTTGCAAGGAATAGTACTACGTTTGATATTTCTTTTTTAGTGGCAAATCTTTTTAAAAGTATTTTGTTTTCTATTTCTTTTGTTTGATCTTCTGTTAGATCTTTATTCATATCTGTATCAATCCAACCAGGACATACGCAGTTTATATTAATATCTGGTGCATAATATTTAGCCATATTATGTGTTAAGGAAATGATCCCAGCTTTTGAGGCATCATAATCAGCGCTTTCTGGATAGCCATTGTTTAGTCCATTATCACTAGCAATATTTATTATTTTACTTCCTTTTGGCATATAATTTGCTACATGTTTAGTTACTAAGTAAGTTCCTACTACATTTGTTTCTAGTACTTTTAAAAAATCCTCTTTTGATTTATTCTCAAAAAGTGTATCATTGCATATTCCAGCATTATTTACTAATATATCTATTTTATTATATTTTTCTATTACACTACTTACCATATTAATAATTTCTTGTTCATTTGTTATGTCACATTTTATTGTTAAGACTTCTTTATTATATTGTTGTTCTAGTTCTTTTTTTAACTTAAAAGCTTCTTCTTCACTATTGTTATAATTTATTATTACCTTTGCTCCTTCTTTAGCAAAATCCTTTACTATTTGGGCTCCTAAAGATCTTGATGATCCTGTTACTAAAACTATCTTTTTATCAAAATTCATAATATCATCCCTTTTTTCAGAATAGATTATATAGTAAAAGTAACAAAAATACAAGTTTACACTTAAATGTCAAGTAATTAAAAAATGTTGTTTTTCTTGTTGATAATGGTTAATTCTTTTGTTACAATTTATTTTTCATGAGGAGGAATATTATGCAATATTTTCAAAAGTTTAGTGAGGAATTGTCCAAGATTTCTGGAATTAGTAGTACACCAATATCACTTTTTGTTTATAGTATAATCGGAATAGTAATAATTGATTTGCTAGCGCGTGGTCTTATATTTTTAAATAAAGCGTTTAATAAAAATAGCAAAAGATTATATGGTTTTAACAAACAAGTAAAAGTGATGAGAATAGTTTTAACTTTTTTAGTTTTATTTTTAATTTGGGAAAAACAAATACAAAGTATTTTAACTTTTATAAGTTTTGTAGGTGCCGCTGCAACACTTGCTCTTCGTGATATAATATCCAACTTTTTTGCTGGCATTTATATTCAAATGAATAAACCATTTAGACTAGAAGATAGAATTGAAGTAAACGGAAAAATTGGTGATGTCATTAATTTCAATTCTCTTAATTTTGAAATACTTGAAGTTAGTCACAAAGATCAAGGCGAACAAAGTACAGGGATCATTATTCAAATTCCTAATTCTAAGGTATTTACTGAATCTATTAAAAACTATACTAAGGCATTTAAATATATCTGGAGTGAACTTTCAGTTAAAATTAGACTTGATGCTGATTTAAGAAAAAATAAAAAAGTTCTTTATGATATTGTAAACGATAATGATATAGTTAAAAGAATACCTAAAAAGATGCAAAATGCCCTTAATAGTGCTATTGGAGATTATAGAATATATTATAATAATTTAGATCCTATTATTTATACAAAGCTTACAGAAGAATATGTGCTTCTTACTATTAGATATTTAGCTCATCCTAAAAAAGCAAGACATATAGAAAGTCAAATTTGGAATAAGATTTATGAAAATGCGAAAGAAAATAAACTGGATTTATATACTTTAAGTAGTTATTCAAATGAAAAAGATAGTTCTAAGTAACTATCTTTTATAATTTGTTTCTAAATACTAGCGTTAGTACGAGGTCAATAACTAGTATTGAAACTATTAGTACTGATGCATACATGTATTTATTTTTATTAACTCTTGTACTTAAATCACTTACAAATGGTTCAATTATATAGATTAAAAGTAAACCACCTATTCCAAACGTTAAAACCGATCTTAAACAAACATAACCATTTATATTTAAAAATAAGCCTGTATAATCCCACCATGATCTATGATAGATTGTAAACATTAAATATCCTGTTAGGTACTCTACTATACCTGTTATTAACATTGCTAGTAAAAATACTACAAGCGGATCTTTTTTGAATCTTTTTAATAAATAAGTCATTATAATGGCACCAAAACCATATACAGGTAAGTATGGTCCATATAGAAATCCTCTTTTTATTAATTCCTTATCAATTATTAAACAAAACAGTTCTTCATATATGAACCCTGCAATTGCACCAATTAAAAATATTATTATATAAGTACACAATACTATCTTTTTATCTATTTTTTTCTTTTTATTTTCCTTTAAATCTTTTCCCATCCTTCTACTCCTTTATTATATTGTAGCATATTACTTAGTTTTAACAAAGAAAAAGAGAGCCGGAGCTCTCATCTATGTAAACGCTAGATCCTTAAGCGACTAACGTCTAATATATATTATGGTACTATGTTAAATATGTGACTTTAATTTGATATTATTTATAAATTCATATGAACTAATTTTAATATATGCAATTTGTTAATATCATATTCATTATAGTATTGGTTCAGAGTAAATATAAGATTTAAACTAATTCATATTCTCTAGCAATAATCCTATCATCACTACAATATTTTATTACATACTCATTATCTTGTTTACAAATAATAATTCCTACTGTATCATTTTCTTGGATAGTTTTTATATTTTTGTCTATATAATTCATATATGTCATAATTTGTCCTGTATGTTCTTTCTTAAGTTCAGTAACTTTCAATTCCACTACTACGTAACATTTATGTTTAATATTATAAAGTAATAAGTCAATGTAGTTATATCTTTCCTCAATTTTGATTTTATATTCGTTACCAACATAAGTAAAGCCAATACCTAACTGTCTTAAAAAGTCATCAATATTATTTAGTATGGCTTGTTTTAATGCATATTCAGTTAGCTCGTCTTTTAATAAATATGATTTAATTATTATAGGATTTGGTACTAAATCGTTTACCATTAAATCTTTTGATTCTTTCATATGATCAAAATCTCCATGTGGTGACTTGCGTTTATGCATACGGATACAATCTCTTTATTTACAAAGAAAAAGAACTATCATTGTGATAATTCTTTATCGTTCAATTATACTAATTAATTTGTTTTTTAATTCAGAATAAAGATTAGCCATTTCATTAGATGGAGTATTACCAATTACTCTTAAAACTTCGCCATCTTCATATTGAATGGTTAACATTTGTTGACGACCACCCTTGTAATTACTAATATTCTCACTATTCAATTTAACAATTTCATTCCTGTATTGCATAAGCACACTTTTAATTTCATCAAATTTATCTCTATCTGTTATTTTTTGCTCATTATATAGTATATAATCATCTACTGACTGAATACAAAAAGCATTTCTTTCATCAACATTCGGAACAACATTGTATTCCATTAGTTTAAATTTCACTTAAATAATCCTCCTTCTAATATATTATATCATAATTTTTCTTTTCTAAAAAATATCTAATCTCTATTTTTTAGAATTTTATTTTCTTTTTCTAATTCTTTTAAACTCTTTTTAGGTGTAGGTAGGTCTTCTGGCATAGTACCTCCTAATCTTTTAATACTATTTCTTACTTCCTTACCTACTTCGAAGTGGACAGAATTTGCTGTATATTCGTTATCTACATTATCTCTTTTTAATTTAGCATTTGTTTGAGCAATTCTAAATATATTATCAGCTAGTTCTTCACTGCCCATATTATCTAAGATATCTTCTCTATATCTAAGTTTTTTTCTTTTAAAAATATCATCAGCTGTTGCTCCATTATAAAGTCCTTTATATCCTGCATTATGAAATCTAGCTAAGTCTTTTACACCACTACTTACTGCAGTTTTGTTTAAATTATAATTTCCTTTTCTAGCTTGATTTCTTCTATATAACCTTTTTTCATCTTCAGTAAGTTCATTATACTCTTTTTCAGAAAGTTCTTGCTTTCTAGTCTGAATCGCAAAGTAAGTTTGAGCTAATGCTATTGCGTTTTTTCTTGATTAAATAACAAGCATATCTTGAAAGTTTATACTCAATTATTTCTTTTGACGCATTATTAGGCATTTCTAACGTTTTCCTGATGTCAGGAAAATGTTCTTTATAATTAATAGCACTGTTTTGACAAGCGTCAATTGCCTTTTTTATTACTTTATTGAAATTTTCCCATTTGCTATATTTCAGTACTATCATTAATTCTCTAGCCAACCAATACTCATTACCATTTTCATCTATATGTTTTATATCTTCAAATACTTTTTCTGTATTTTCTTTTATTTCATTCATCTTATCATCTTCCTCTCTACGGACTACAAGTCTCAATTTTTAATTTATTATTTCTTATTTTAAACATAATACTACCATCTTGATCTGTTCTATATATTTTGGAATTTCCTAAAGTATTTAACACTTCTTCATTTGGATGTCCATATCTGTTATTTTTTCCTACACTTATAACACTATATTTTGGATTAACTTCATCTATAAACTCTTCACTACTACTTGTATTTGAACCATGATGTCCTACTTTAAGCACATCTACATTTGATATATTGTACTTTTCTAATATATCTTTTTCTTTATCTATTCCTGCATCTCCCATAAATAAATATTTTTTATTATTTATTTCTGTATAAATAACATTTGAATTATCATTTTCATTATCATACTCTCTTGTTTGTAAAAACTTTAATTCAGTATCACCTATATCAAGTTTACTAATACAACTTTGATACTTTATATTTTTTCTATCCAATACTTTAATCAAATCTTTTTCTAAATCATTGTATTCTCCGCAGTTAAAAATAACATTTTTTACCTTAAAGTTCTCCACTAAATACTTTGCTTCACCCATGTGGTCAAAGTCTCCATGAGTTAGTATTAGATTGTTTATTTTTTTGATACCTACTGATTTTAAATAAGGAATTAATTTATTTTTTGATATTTTGTATCTATATTCTTTATTATCATGAGATACTATTCCACCAGTGTCTATCATTGTTACGTTATTGTTTATATTAATTAGACTACTGTCACCTTGTCCTACATCTAAGAATATAATGTAATTATCTTTTTTTAATGGTGACAGATAATTTATTAATAAAAATACTATTAAAAACACCAAATATTTTACTCTTTTTTTGTTTTTTGAGTTTAATAATTTACATATTATTACAAAATACAACACTATAAAAACTGTACTTATTTTACACATACTTATTTTACCTATGTTTATTGTGTTTAAAAACTGTGATAATGATTCAATTATCTTAATTAATAAGAATAAAAAATCATCTAGACCTGGAAAAACATAGCTTATCAGAGTGAATGGTAATAAAATAAATGAAACATAAGGAACAAATACTAAGTTATATAATATAGACAAAAAGTTTACTTGATAAAAGTTATTTACTGTTATTGGATATGATACTAGGAATGCTATAGATGATACTATTAACATTTGTTTTAATTTGTTACCTTTTATTAGGTTTGTATATTTTAATAAGCACAGTGATACTAAAAATGAATATTGCAAGCCTACATTATTTAAGTTAAGCGGATTAATAAACAGAATTATTGATAATGTAAGAAGCAGCAAGTTTATGTTATTTATTTCTAGTGCAAATAATTTATTTAATAGTAAAAAGCACGTAAATATTGCCCCTCTTAGGACTGACATAGAAAAGTTTGTTAAGAACATATAAAAAAGTAAAAAAGATATAATGATTATACTTTTTACTAATTGATGTGTTTTTAGTTTATCTAAAATTTTTGAAATTAAGTAAATGAATACTGATATATGAAGTCCTGATATAGCAAATAAATGACTTATACCATTTTCTCTATAAGAAGTCATTACTTCTTCATCTAGATAGGTGTTAACTCCAAATATTAGACTGTTTATATATGGATAAGATTTATTTAGTTTTTTTCCTCTTTGTAATAGTTTGTCTTTTGCTTTGTAAAAGATACTTGTTTTACTTTTTATTTTCTCTATTTTTGTTATTTCTATAACGTTATATATCTTGTTATTAGACAAGTATTTTTTATAATTAAAGGTATTTGGAACTGTATTATTTGTTATATCTTTTCTTTTTCCAGTTATTAGTACTTTATTTCCTATAGAGTATGTTTTTAATAACTTGTTAGTTTCGTTTTCTTCTTTTGTATATAGGTATCCAATTACTTTTTCATTACCTTTTAAATTTAGTTTTAATCCATAATCATAAATTGTAAGATTGGTTATGATAAACTCTTCACTGTTAAACTCATCATAGATTGTTATATACTCTAAATTATTAGATATTAAATAGAAAATTATTGCTATTAATAAAACAACATAATAAAGAATATTATGTTGTAATATGGTCTTTAATTTTTTCAAATAGTGATTCTCCAATACCTGAAACTTCTTTTATTTCTTCAATAGTTTCAAACTTTTTAGTTTTACGATACTCTATGATAGCGTCAGCTTTAGATTCTCCGATACCTGTTAAAGTTAATAGTTCTTCTTTAGTTGCAGTATTAATGGATACTAGTTTGTTTTCATCTTTTTCATTACTTTCATTTTTACTTGTTTTTGATTTTGTATTATTGCTTTCTTTATTAGCTATCTTAGTATTTGTTTCTTTTTTGTCACTATTATTTGAGGATTCAATACAAGAGTTATTGGTAACTATATCGTTTTTACATTTTTCAAGCACTTTTTCTTCTTTCTCTTTGGTCTTTAAGTAATTTTTTATCTCATTTTTACTATAAATAATTATTACCATTTCATCTGATAACTTCATACTTAAGTTATTTGCACTTGTATCAGCCTCTAAAGTTAGGCCTCCTGCTGTTTTTACTACATCTATTACCCTTTTATCTTTATTCATAGTATAGACGCCTGGCTTTCTAACCTCTCCTTTAATGTCCACACTGTATTTGTCATTATTTTTTCTTTCTTCTTTTACTTCTGTTACTGGTTTATTATTTATTTCTTTTTTTAGCTTATTTATATCATTTGAAAAATAATAAAATATTCCAGCATTACCTAGTAAAAATACTATGAGCAATAATAGACATAATATGTATTCCTTATACTCGGAATAGAGTTCTTTAATTTTTTCCATAAAAAAACCTCCCTACTATATAATTAGCAGTTCGGAGGTGTTTTACCTAGTTTTTTTGTGATTTTTTTGAATTATTTTCATAACTTATTCTTTGAACCATAGCAAGTGCTAGTAATGTACACCAGCAGACACTACCACCATAACTCATGAATGGAAGTGGTACTCCAGTCATCGGCATTATTCCTAAGACTCCAGTTAGGTTAACAACAATATGCATGAATAAGTAGAAACTTACACCATAACAGATTAGTTGTTTGGCTATAGTTGGTGATTTTTTTCCTATAACAATGATTCTTACTAAGAGGACAAAGTATAATCCCATTAATACTACTGCTCCTGCTATACCCATTTCTTCTACAAATATAGCAAAGATGAAATCGGTATGAGCTTCAGGTAAATATAAATACTTTTGAGTGCTATTTCCCAAACCTTTTCCAGTAAGCCCTCCACCATTTATAGCAATATACCCATTACATAACTGGTTACCTGTTGTTATATATCTACTACATGGATCTTTATAATTAAATCTTTCTAATTTATCTTTAGGAAGTATTTTATCTCCTCCAGCCATTAAGACAATTCCTAGAAGGGCGGCAAAGATAAGTCCTAATCCTAGTATTCTTAATTTGATTCTATTTGATACTGGTGAGAAGAAAAACATAAGTAAACATAAACCTGTAAATATAATAGCAGTACCTAAATCCCCTTGAAATACTATAGTTCCTGCAACTATAGCTGCTACCACCATTGGAATCATCATTACTTTGAAATTGTGTCTATATTTATAATTACTATCATAAAAAGTTGCTATAAGAGGAATAATGGCAATTTTTACAAATTCACTTGGTTGAATACCTAAACCATTATAATTGATCCACCCACTCATACCATTTATTACTTGTCCTAAAAGGGTTAATACTACAATTATACCTGTAATACCGAATGTTGCAAGCCATGATAAAACTGAATATGTTTTAGTGGAAAACATCATAAATATAAGACACGCTATTAAACCTGTAAAAAGGAAAATAGACTCTTTCATAAAATATCTACCAGGGTTTGCACCATTTAACATATAGGCAGTGACATTTGATGCAGAATAGATTGTTATTAGACCTATCGCAAATAGAATTACTGAAATAATTAAAAGTGGTTTATCTATTTTTTTTATTATTCCCATCGTATTTTACCTCTATATAATAATAACACAAAAATGATGTAAATAAAATATTTTTCAAATAATTGGTTTTTTGTAATGTCAAAAATAGACTATGAATAATAAACTATATTAGAAAACAAAAAAAGGAGGATGTTTATGTATTATTACGGAAACTCTTATGGTTATGGCCAAGGATGTGGCTGCGGTGGTGGATCTTATTATCCATACTATGGTGGAGGATACAACAATGGTTATGCTATAATCTTAGTTTTATTTATCCTACTAATAATCATAATTGGCGCAAGAAATTGGGCTTAATATAAAAGAAAGGCAATAGATTTGCCTTTTTATTATGGGATTATTTTTAATAAATATTTTTTCTATTTAGTATTATTATGGAAGCGAGGCTTCCTAATGTGTCAATTAGAACATCTATAACACCAGGACCTCTTTCGATTGAAAACATTTGATGTATTTCATCAGATACTGCATATAAAAAACATACCATAATTGAATATATAACATAATGCTTAGTAAAATCTTTAAAGAAAGTAAAACATAATATGCCTAAGATAAAATATAATGTGAAATGAGCCAATTTTCTAATAAAATATGAATAATTATCTATTATTTTTGCTCTTTGTTCTTTATTTACTTTACCATTAAATATTTCATATACTTTTACTATTGTATTATCTATTAAACTATCGCTAAGTTCGCTAGACTGCGTGGCAGACTGATTAGAAAACATAAATATAATGATCATCCAAATGATTATTAATAGTAATTTATACTTCTTCACTTGAACTCCTATGGTGATGATGACGATGGCGTCTTCTTTCTTTTCTTAATATATCAATAATTAATCCTAGGACTAAAAGCGAACAAGAAGTTAAACAAATTATATTAAGATAATTATTAAGCAATTCTTTAATTATGTGACTAATAAGTTCACTATATATAGATATATTATTAATATCTATACTATTTTTAAAGTATAAAACAAAGAAGAGTAATAACATTGATGGGGTATAAAACATAACACTTAAATCTTTAGTCTTAAATAATTTTAAATATATAAAAGCACTTAAAACCAAACCCACTACTAAAGAAAATAATACTTTATCACACATAGATATTGCTTTAAACATAAGGTTTTTTACCGAATCAATATATCCCATTAATTTGATTTCATTCTCATATACTGTAGTCATTTGCTTAACAAACTTTTTTATTTCATCAGTATTAACTTTAAAATGACTATCTTTTAACTGTGCTTCAATATTCTTATTTAAATTGTCTTCAATTTTTTGTGTATCTATTACGAATTGTTCACCTGTATATAAACTATTTATATATCTATTAAAATCATATTGAACATCATTTTCAGTGAATACGTTATCAAGAACATCATCAGTAAATCCAGATTGATTAGTATAATAAGACATTTCTGTTTTAATTTCAGTAGTTAATTTCTTATAGTAATTATTCTTTTCAAATTCATTTTTTATATAATCACTATTAAGTAAAGTAAACCTAAGTGTAGTAACTAGCGCAGTCATTATAACTAATAAGGATGAAATAAGTAATAATGAATATTTTAATATAGTTTTAATACTACTTTTCATCTACTTCACCTACCAAACTTGCATATACAATAAATCTCTTTGTCTTAAATCCAGGAGTATTTACAGGATAACATGTATATAATATTAATTGTTCTTTATTATCGTTGATAGATAATTCTTTATTAAACATAGAAGCTTCTAATATATCTGTATCAGTAACAATATACTTATATTTTCCATATACAGCACTTATAGTAATTTTATCACCAATACTAACTTTAGGTAATTTTTCAAATTGATCAGACGTATTATGACCTGCAATTAGTATTGTTCCACCTTCACCAGGAAAATATGTGCCTGCATGATGACCTGCACCATACTTTAATAATCTAAGAGCATCACCATGATATACATTAACATCTACCCCAATAGATGGAATTTTAATACTTGCAAATACATCGCCATAACTAGGATATTCTATTAAACGCTTCTTTATTTTATCCATTTTTATATTAGCTTCTTTCTTTGAAGTAGATTCAGAAAGAACAGCAAATTTATTTATAAGAGAAATGGTTGTATTTAATTTACTTTGTGCAAATATACCTAACAGAAATATTATAAAAGCCGAAAAGAAAAAAGCAATCATTAATCTTTTAACAATTGCTTTTGCCTTTCTTAAAATGTTCTTATGCATTTGCATTAGCTTTTTTTCTAACTACTGATACTGCTATTGCAATACCAATAATTGAAACAACTCCTGCCACTGCAACTGTTAATCCTCTACTAGTTTGCACAATATCTCCGTTAACTGGATAAATTGGTGTTTCATAAAAAATATCAGATGTTTTTGGTTTATAAACTACTAAATTATCTTTAACAATAGCAACTTTAACACTAGTGTTATTAGCAACTTCAATTACTAAATCTTTAACTTGTTGTTTTTCAGCTTGAGTCATATCATAAAATCTTTTTTTACCACTATTTCTTAATACATCAAAAGCTGCATCAAACTTTTTAGCGATAAAATCAGCATCTTTACTTGATATATCATATTGATTTAAATATTGTTCTAATGCTGTTTTTTGTGAATCAGATATTTTATAAGTTGCACCATTTACTTTAATTTCTTGAGATAATTTTTTAATTAAATCACTTTCACTCATTGCACTAACATTCATTATTCCTACAAATAATGCACATAATAATACTAATAATTTTTTCATAACTATCCTCCTAATATCTAAATTATACTATTATGTAATTAAAAAAGCAATATAATAGTTGACTTTTTTATGACTTTTTTTAATTTTTATAATCTGTTATTTTTTCTTATTTTAAACATGTCTTTTTGTCTTTCTATTTCTTTTTTTAGTTCTTCTTTGGTCGGTAAGTAAAGCATATATTTTGAAGCAAATAATTGATTAGAATCATTAAGAACAGAAAATCTAGCAATATCTTCATCGGTATCACTACATAGCAAAATACCTATTGTTGGATTATCATCTTTATTTCTTTTTAATTCATCATACATTCTGATATACATATCCATTTGTCCTACATCTTGATGTGTTATTTTAGATGTTTTTAAATCAATTAATACAAAACATTTCAAAATATAATTATAAAATACTAGATCAATAAAGTAATCTTCTTTTTCTGTTTTTATATGTTCTTGTCTTGAGACAAAAGCATATCCTTTTCCTAATTCAATTAAAAACTTTTCTATATTGTTTATTATACTTTTTTCTAATTCTGTTTCAGTAAAGTTATTGCTATACTCTAACCCTAAAAATTCAGTTATAATAGGATTTTTAATAAATTCATATTGATTATTATTTGAGCTTAGCATTTTCATTTCTTTATGCACTAATTCTTTAGAATTACTTTTTAGTATTCTATAATAATACTGTGATGATATATTTCTTTGTAAAGTCCTCACACCCCATGTTTCTTTATAAGCTTCACTTTCATACCATTTTCTAGCAACATTATCATGAACTTGTAACAATATCCTATAATGTGTCCAAGATAGTAGTTTTAAAGATTGTCGACTCACTGTGTCGACAATTTCAGGAAAATACTCATAAAACTTAAGAAATCTATATAAATTACTCCTATCAAAACCCTTTCCATAGATTTTAGTAAGTTCTTTAGATAAATTTTTAATAACAGTATTCCCATAAGAAGCCCTATCTTTACCATTTAGTTCTTCTTCATAGATTCTTTTACCAAGAAGCCAGTTTCTACATACTAAAGAATAATTTATAGCATTGTATGCATTTATCTTTGCAGAATCAATGATATTACAAACATCATTTAATATATTTTTAGTTTTTTTATAATTTAGTTTTTCATCAATATTATACATAATACCTCCCATATATATAATTAGACAGAAAAACTAAAAACACCTAGTTTTTTTGTGAATTTTTTTAGAAATTCATTCTTTGATATTAGGATTTGAATTAATATTAATTTTTGAGCATAAAAAAACATATAAGACATTTTAATGTTTTATATGTTTTTAGGTTTTTAATCTCTTGAAAAGAAGTCTCTAGTATAAACTTTTTCTTTGACATCATTAAGATTATCTTCTAATCTATTCGCTACAATGACATCACTAATACTCTTGAACTCTTCTAAATCATTAATAACTTTTAAACCATCAAATAAATCTTCTTTTAGAGTGGGTTCATATATTATAACTTCTAAACCTTTATCATTTAATCTTTCTATAACACCTTGTATTGCAGATGATCTAAAGTTATCAGAGCCACTTTTCATAGTAAGTCTATAAACTCCTACTACATTAGCGCCTTTTTTTACAATCATATCTGCAACATGATCTTTTCTAGTATCATTTGACTTAACAATCGCTTCAATCATATTTTGAGGAACATTTTGATAATTAGCTAGTAATTGTTTAGTATCTTTAGGAAGACAATAACCTCCATAACCAAAAGATGGATTATTGTAGTGGTCTCCTATTCTGGGATCTAAGCATACACCATCAATAATATCCTTAGTATTTAATCCCTTTAGTTCAGCATATGTATCTAGTTCATTAAAGAAAGATACACGAAGAGCTAAATAAGTATTAGCAAATAATTTTACTGCTTCAGCTTCAGTTGAGTCCATGAATTTTACAACTACATCTTCTTTTAAACATGATTCTTTTAAAAGATTTGCAAACTCTATAGCTCTATCTGATTTTTCTCCAACAATTATTCTTGATGGATACAAATTATCATATAAAGCTTTACCTTCTCTTAAGAATTCTGGAGAAAACATAATATTATCAATATTATGTTTTTCTTTCATACTTTCTATAAAACCAACAGGAATAGTTGATTTAACTACCATAGTAGTATCTAGTCCTAAAGATTTTACTTTCATTATAATATCTTCTACTGAAGATGTATCAAAAAAGTCTAATTCATCATCATAATTAGTAGGTGTACTAATTATAATAAACTTAGCACCTTCGAAAGCTTCTTTATAATCAAGTGTGGCTTTTAAATTAAGTTCTTTTTCCCTGAAATATTTTTCAATATATTCATCTTTTATAGGACTAACTCTATCATTAATCATATTAACTTTTTCTTCTATTACATCAAGTGCTACTACTTCATGTTTTAAGGATAATAATGTTGCTAAAGATAATCCTACATATCCTGTTCCTGCTACTGCTATTTTCATATATAATCATCCCCTATACCTAATTAATATAGTTACCTTCCTTGAAACTCTTTAATTCTATTATCCAATATTGTCCCTTTTTCAAAAATTTTTGATTTTGCCAAACAGTCATCATAATCCCCATTAATTAATTGATCTATATACTTATAAGAAGCTTTTGACAACTCGGATGAAACAGTTCTATATACTAGAGATGGAGTATGATCAACAACATAATGTACTACTCCATCTACAATATATGTAGGATTATCTATTGTTGTAGGTATACTGGTCTCAATACCACCATTTCTATCACAACTAACATCTATAATCAATGCACCTTGCTTCATATGTGCTAAATCTTCTTTATAAAGTATATGATCCTTTCTTTTAGTATCCCATAACACACAATTTACTATAATATCAAAATCGCCAATTTCTTCTCTTAACAACTGTTCCATACGCCTATTATATACTTTAACTTTGGCTCCCAATTGTGTTAAAACTCTATATGCACCTCTTGATGTGTTACCATTACCAATTATAGCAACATTAGCATCATATGGCATAATACCATATAATGTAATTGCGTGCATTACTGCTGCTTCTCCAGCTACCTCATTATTTCTCCAAAACGTATGTCTTCCATGCTCAAACATATCCTCCCATGCAAATACAGTTAATCTATTATTAATTATTGTATCAGTTATATCCCTGTTTTGAACAGCATGAATCCACCCAAAAATTGTTTTATTCTTTATACTTTTTAAATAACAAGCATCACCTATTTTTGGATCAACAATAATATCCTTTTCTAATGCTTCCTCTCTAGAAACAACATTACATCCGGCTTTTATATATTCCTCATCACATATATTTAGAGCATTACCATAACCTCTTTCAATAAAAATATTCTTTTTATTAACTATTTTATCAATATCTCTTGGCAATAAAGCTATTCTATTTTCATTTTCCTTATCACTTTTTATAAATCCTACAGTTTTCATATAATATTTATTTTACTTCCAAGTAAAATGTCTCCTTTCTTTGTATATCCTAAATCTAAACCTGATGATGGTGTAAATGTTAATTCTCCAAAATATATTTTACCATCAACATTATACAAATCTACCCTAACAAATTTGAATTCCTTTGAAAGTAGATCAGCATACTTAAACATTTTGTCCATATTCTTTGGCTTAGTAATAGTATAATTCTTTGGAAATCTCAAACTTTGTTTATTAATTCTACACAAATTCCAGTCTCTATCAAAAAAACAAAATTTAGTATGTTCAGATTCTCTTTCACTACATACCATTACATATTCAGCTTTTCCATTAAAACAATATATTTTATAATCATCTGGCAATGACTTGCCATTACCTATATATTTTTCACATATAATTTTTTTATCAATATTCTTATAATGCATTTCTGATGATTTCAAATAAAACTTAGACTTTTCCCATTTATTCAATTTATTAATAGTTTTATTAATATCTAAATCTTCTTTTGATTTACAAATAATATTATATCCCCAACCAAAGTTCCATTTTAATACAAAACTATTAGGTAATTCAGAAAAATTTATATCCTTTGCTGTATTATAAATACCAATTTGGGGAATTAAAATTTCTTCTAATCCTAATTTTCTAACATAATCTCTAACTAAAACTTTATCAGCACATTCACTATAAATTTTCTTGTTAGGATATTCATAAAGTTTCATCCACGAAATTTTTTCATTAAAAGTCTTAGGATTTTTTAAATTTATCTTTATCCCAAATCTTCTTTTAAACAATATCTTGGTATTTAAGGTTGGTGAAATAATCGTTATTAAACACAATACTTTATCTATGATAAATTTAAACATTTTTAACGCCTCCCTTTGTCTTAATATGTAAAATTTTAAATATATACTTCAAATTTAGTAACGAATAGATTATAACACCTATAATGGCTTTTAATAATACATTAACGAAATTACTCAAACTTAAAAAGTCCAATAAAGACACCATTATAAACATAAACATTGAATATAATACAAATCTTTTAGTACTATTAAATACTCTTTTAAAATCCAATTCTTTTCTGACAGACAAAACCTGAATAACCATAACAGTTAACTCTGCAACAATTGTAGCTATAGCAGCCCCATCTGATTTCAAACATGGAATAAGTATAAAATTTAATACCAAATTCATGACAGCACCTAATGAAACAGATAATACAAATATTTTATCATATTCCATTGGTATAAGGAACTGTTTTCTTATAACATTTGCAAATGAAATAATTAAAATTGTTATTGACAAATATTTTATAATATTTGCAGATTGTATAAATGAATCTCCCAAAAACAAGGGAACAAATTCATCAGAAATAGTGATTAGACCAAATACCATTGGAAAAGCTAAAAACATAATAAACTCAAATGATTTGTAAATATATTCTTTTACCTTATGAATTTGATTAATCGCAATTAAGTTTGATGCTTGTGGTAACATTACTGTACCAAGTGCTGATATTATCGTAATTGGAACATTAATTATTTTTTCTGCTTGTTCATAATATCCAACATCAGAAACTGTTGTAATTATTCCTAACATTATTTTATCCATTATCTTATACAGACTAATAGATAATATTGGAATAAATAGAATAAGAATTGGCCTAATTTGCTTCTTTATATCATTAAATGTAAATCTTACTAAAACTATTTCCTTTCTTAAATAAGGTATAAGGTATAATTGACTAATTAGAGACGATAATGCCAATATTAAAGTATATATCCATACATCTGTCTCATTTTTTACAAAAAGTAAAATTAATAACAATGATAGCAATTTAACTAAAGCATTTCTAATAACAGTAATCTTGAATTTTTCTAGTCCAAAAAAGAACCAACTAATATTAATTCCTGCTGAAACAATATATATAGTTTGAAGCAATGATATAGTTCTGTCATTATTAGATATAAACAAACAATAAATTAAATATAGTATTGCCATAACAACTGAAAGAAACATTTGTATAGATACTATACTCAAAAACTCTTTTGACATCTCTTTTTTGTTATTCCTTGTTTTAGCAATTGTTCTATTACCATAGTTTTCAATTCCCAATTGTGTAAACAAAACAAAATAATATGCAATTGAATATGTATAAGAATAAATTCCAACTCCATTTGCTCCCAAAACCCTAGAAACATATGGAATCGTCACTAATGGAACTAGCAAAGATAAAATTTGATAAGTAACATTATATAGATAATTCTTTTTTATTTGATTCATTAAAACCACCATCTTTTTCATTCAAAGCACTCAAATTAAGAGCAAACAATAAGCAAAATAGAAAATTAAACTCTGTAGAGAACAAAATATTCTCCATAGACCCTACTAATAATACAAAAATAATCCCCATATAAAGAAAAATATTATTTGCTCTATTCTCAATAAGAATCTCATAGTTTTTAAATAAATAATAGAAATATATAAAGAAATATATAATTCCATAATTTGCTAAAATAGTTAAAAATATATTATGTAAATTAGAAGTAAACATTGCTCCATAATACTCATTTGTTGGAATGCCCAAAAATATATTTCTTACACTGCTTAATCTATCTAAAACAATAATCCATATTTTTTCACGTCCACTATACAAGTTTTTCCCAAATAAAGAAAAAGTTGAAGTAAAAGAATTTGTATACATTGTTACTAATATATAAGGAACTATAAGTCCAATAATAACAATTATCCAATAAATAATTTTTTCTTTTTTCTTACTGCTTTCTTTACTGTGCATTTTTTTTAAGATAAATGTAACAAACAAATAAAACAATGAAAATATTAATACACTTCTACTCTCACAATTATATATTCCTACTAATATTAATATTGATAATAAAATCATAATTTTTTTGTTGTTATTTGACATGCTTAACAAATGATTAATAATTATCAATAAAAAAAATAAAACTTGTGCCACAGCATTAGGATTTAAATAAGTACTATTGGAATAAAATGAATCAACTACCGATATTGAAATATATACATAACATATTGAAGTAATAATACAAATCAACAACAGAACATTTTTATCAACTATACTACATTTTCTAAAATAGTATAGATACAGAACTGAACAAATCATAGTAAGAACATTCCCTAATGATACATTATTTTGTATATAACCAAAAAAACAAAACAACAACGATATAAAAAGCATCAATAAATCTTTTCTTTGTATTAGCATTCTATTGTTTACTACTAACAAAAAAAATAAAAATATACCACCAAATAAATAAAAATATATAAAATAATTAGCAAAAAATACTGATAATCCACCAAGATTAAGATATGGTATAAAACAAAATAATAATAATAGAATTACAATAATTAAATCTAATTTTAATTTTTTCATTATACCACCTTCTTATAATCTTTTTTTATTTTAAATAATTTCAAAATAACATATTTACATAAATGTTTCAAAAATATAAATGGAGCACAAACAAATCCATTTATTAAGGCATTAATTCCATATAGAAATTTATGTGCTTTAAAATGATATAACGCAATACCAAAATATCTATGTGAATATATTCTTTTTCTTATATTTTTAACTACTTTTTCTTGTAAATCAATTACATATGAATATTCATTTAAATAATTCATTATTTCCCTCTCATTTTTTATCGAATCTAACGAATTCTTTCTATCAGACATATCACTTTCACATAGAACTCTATCCAATTTACCAATTTTTGCATTGTTTTTGTTCATAAGATCAAGTAAAAAACCAGCTTCTTGGTTCCTCTTCAATTTAATATTCCATCGAATATCACCAATAATTTTTTTTCTAAACATTAACATAATTGTTATAACAATAGAATCACCACTTAATAAATAATAAGAGATATCGCCTTCAATACAAGGTGAATGAATCCAGTTGTTTACCTTTCTATTACAATAAACAATATCAACCGATTGATTTTCTTCCAGAAAACGAACCTGCTCTTCAATTTTTTGTGGATAAATAATATCATCATCATCCAAAAAACAAATATAATCGCCATTTGCTACTGACAAACCAGTATTTCTAGCAACACAGCCCCCACTATTCACTTCATGCTTAATATATTTAACATTAGAATTATTTTGATATTTTATCATTTTTTTTTCAGTTTCAGAACGATAGACATCGTTATTATTATCATCAACAACAATTATTTCAACATTTTTATATGATTGATTTAAAACAGATTCAATAGTTCTAGTTAACATATCAGATCTTTTATAAGTAGGAATTATAACACTCACAAGTTTATTCATAATACTCTTTGCCACCTTTTTTCATAATATTAAGCACTTCAAAAAAGCTCAAATTATGAGTCTTTTTTCTCATAATATATGCATATCTAATCATAAAAATAAGTGATAATTTACCAAACAAATAATAATATAAAGCTCCTTTATCATAGAAAAATTTTTCATTATATCCTGTAAACCAAGTCGATTCCTTTTGATCAACACTACCAATTAATACTTCAGAAGTATAAACTTTTAATCCACTTTTTATAAAATCATGTATAAAGATAGTATCTTCTCCACTTCCATATTTACATCCTCCTCCAAATAAAAGTGAAAAAAATATATTGTTGTTTCGTTGTGATTTTAATCTAAAAGCGACACGTGCACCACCATATTTTAAATGATTAAACATATTTAATCGTCTTGATTTTTTTATATTAATCAATGATATTTTTGGATTATTACTACAAATATTAAAGATAATCATATCTGCATCTGGCTTTTCTTCAAAAGCTTTAATTATTTTTTCCTCATAATCATCAACATAGTGAACATCATCATCTGCTAAAACAACTATATCTGAACTTGCTCTCATTAAAGCATTATTTCGACTCAATCCAACACCTCTTTCTGAAAAAGAATATACATCTATATTATCGAATTTTTCATATGCATTATAATCTGTTTGATTAATAATAATTGCCTTCGATTTAATATTCATACTACTAATAAATTTGGAAACATTTTTTATATTCATAGCAGATACCAATAATTCCAAACTCATTATAAATCACTCCTTCTAATTAATATTAAAACTATATTCTCCTCCTTACTGCATTTAAACAATAAAAAAAGAAATTATAAGAACTAGAAAATATATTTAAATGTTCTACATTTCTATATAAATTCCATGTTCTTTTTAATGCCGTTATTTTATTTGAAGAAAGAGATCCTTCTGTTCTTCTATAAAAAGATAATATTTCATTTAAGCCATAAGCATAATCTATTTTTTTTAATACTTTCCACCAGGTTGCTGTATCTTGTCCTCTTGCTACATTTGGCATATAAATATCTTCTTTAGATAACTTTTCCATATCAAACATGACAGTACTAGTCCATATTGTTGTGTTTTTAAGTGCTTGTTTATAATTTATTCTGTTTGGTATAAACACTTTTTTTCTATTAGGTTTACCATTTTTATCTGCAAATTCATAACCTGTAAATGAAAATTCACAATCGTTATTTTTCATAAAATTAACCTGTTTTTCTAGTTTTTGCTTATCCCATAAATCATCTGCATCTAAAAAGCACAAATATCTACCACTTGATTTTTTTATACCATTATTTCTACTAACAGCAGCCTTAGAATTAACTTTATTTTTAACAAGATTTATTCTCTTATCTTTCTTTGAATATTTATTAATTATATTTACACTTTTATCAGTAGAACAATCATCAACAAGTATTAATTCCCAATTTTTATAGGTTTGATTAAGAACAGTATTAATAGTATCTTCTAGAAATCTTTCAGCATTATATACAGGTACAATTATACTAACTAAATCTGCTATTATTGCTGGTATAAATATATTTCTATTATTTTTTATATGTACAGAATTTAGATATAATGCAATTACGTAAAATGTAGTTTCTGATGAACTCATAATTGTTGCAGCTAGCATTCCTATTTTGCTATCTACACCATATTTTACCATTAAATCTGTAGCCATAGCTAAAGTAGCTCCTCCAGATAAAGGTTTTATGATAATCATTGGTATTATTTCTGTTGGAATACAAAAAAGTAATGATAATGGTCTTAATAAATTTACACTTTTTTCAATTATTCCAGAATTTTTTAACATTCCAATGCAAATAAATACACCCAATAATGTTGGAAACATCATAACTGCTATTTTTAATCCTTCTTTCGCTCCGTCACAAAATGTATTAAAAATTTCTATTTTCTCCAACATTCCAAATATTATTACTATTAAAATTATTGTTGGGATAATATAATTTGAAATATAAATCATTTTACTACCTGCCAAATTTATTTTTTTTTATTTTTAGTAAAAGTTTTGTTGATATTATTCCCATTAAAGTTCCTGATATTGTTGAAATCCAAATATAAAAAATTATCTGTGCCGGATTTTTTGAATTTAGTGATGATCTTATTGCTATTACTGTTGTTGGTATTAATTGAATTGACGTCGTATTTAATACAATTAGCATAGCCATGGAATCTGTTAATTTATTTTTTTCTTTATTCTCTAATTGCATTTCTTTTATTGCTGATAAACCAGCCGGTGTAGCTGCATTTCCTATTCCCAATAGATTTGAGATTATATTAATTGAAATATAATCTACAGCTTTTTTATTATTTTTTTCATTAGGAAAAAGTATATTAATAATTGGTTTTATTGCTTTTTTTAAAATATTTATTAATTTTGTATTTTTTATTATATTTATAATTCCACTCCAAAAACACATATTTCCAATTATCGTTACCACAATTTTTACTAAATCATTAATTGAAGAATAAATTGAATTATTTATTTTATCCATATTTCCAGTACATAATGCAAAAATATATGAAATAATTATTAAAAAAGCCCACAGAAAATTCATACTAGCACCTCTATTAAATTCTATGAATCAATTTAATATTTATTATTTTTATTTTTTACATATTTAAATATTTTTTTATTAATTATTTATTTAATTATTTTTTATTTATTTTTTATTTATTTTTTATTTATTTTTTATTTATTTATTTATTTTTTATTTATTTTTTATTTATTTTTTATTTATTTATTTTTTATTTATTTATTTATTTATTTTTTTATTTATTT
>CADBUX010000012.1 GCA_902797995.1 uncultured Erysipelotrichaceae bacterium
ATTTTGTTTACAAATTAATTATACAACAGTTTTAAGTTATTGAGTGTTTTCTCTTTTTTTGTAATAATTTAATTATTCCCACATCTAGTTTACTACATCTAAAAGATTAAAAAACTTGAAAAAATCTAAAAAAATGATATAATAAAACAAAGCAATGAAAAAGAGGAGTAAGTTGTATTTTATTTAAAGAGAGTCTATGTAAGGTGTAAATAGATAATAAAAAACTTGCTTGTAGCTTTGGAGCTGATTATTTGAAACAAAGTAGAATAATTCGTAAGTATACGTTACATACAAATAAGGTAATAGTAATATTACAAATTAAGGTGGTACCACGAGTCTTCGTCCTTTGGATGAAGGCTCTTTTTTTTTAATAAAAAGGAGGTCTTAATATGCCAACATGGCCAGTACATTTAAAAATAGCAAACAATTTAGCAAAGAAATATCAATATGGTAATGATTTTATAATAGGTAATGTCTTACCAGATACAATGAATGGATATGTAGTAAAAAAACCATCAAATATATTTCACCATACTATAACTCATTATAGCGAAGTACAGCCACTTGGAGTTCCAAAAATCAATATAGGATTATTCCTAAACGACAATAGAAAAAAACTAAATAATGAATTAATTTTAGGAGTCTATTGCCATCTTCTTGCAGACTTTTATTTCAACGAATACACAATGAAACATCATACAAAAGAAGAAAATAATACACTTTTCGCGGTTTTAAAAGATGGAAGTTTAGATAAAAATGTATCACCGATGACATCAAAACAAAATGACTTTAAAGTTTTCGGAGATTCTTTAATAAAAAATAAAGAAGTAGGTAATGAAGTAAGTATTACAAAAAACACTTTAAGTTTAAGTCAAGATTTAAACTACCAAATAGAAAAAGAAGATATTCAAAAAACAGTAGATAAAATTAATGAAATAATAAATGAAAATATAAAAGAACAAGAAGAATATCAAATGTTTAATGAGAAAGAATTAATAGATTTATACAACATTTGTTATGAATACATAGACAAAAAAATAAATGAAATAACACAAGATAAAGAAATAGCAAAAGCATTTGAACAATATACAAGCAAGTATGATATGGAAGATAGTGATATAAATTACAAGTATTATCACTCCTATAGAGTAATGGAACATGCTAAGTATTTAGCAGAAAAACTAAATTTATCAAAGGAAGATAAGGCTTTAGCAACTATAATAGGACTATATCATGATATAGGAAGGTTTGAACAAGATAAGTTATTTGATAGCTACAATGATACCAAACAATTTGACCATGGCAATTATGGCGAAGAAGTATTAATAAAACAAGAGTTAATAAAACAAATACCAATTGAAGAAAAATATTATAACTTAATAGCCAAAGCCGTCAAAAATCATAACAAGTATAGTATTGAAGAAGGGCTAAATGAAAAGGAATTATTTTATGCAAAGCTAATAAGAGATGCAGACAAACTAGATATTATAAACTACATGTCTAAAAGAATGTTGAGACTAAAATCTTTTAACTATGAGGACGATACATTTAATATAAGAGCCGAAATAAAAGAAGAATTTTTTAATGAACAAACAATATATACTTTAGATAAGCAAAATAAAAATAACAGTGAAAAAGCTATAACAATGTTAGCACTCGTGTTTGATTTAAATTTTAAAGAAACCGCAGAGTATATATTAGACAATCATATACTTGAAGACTTTTATAATATATTAAAAAATAAAGAAAAATATAAAGAATATTTTAACCTAGCAAATAAACATTTAAAGGAGATGATAAAATGTTAGATAAAAAATATAATCACAAAGAAGTAGAAAAAGGAAAGTATAAAAAATGGCTAGACAAAGAGTATTTTAAGTGTGGAGATAAAAGTAAAGAACCATTTAGTATAATTTTGCCACCTCCAAATGTAACAGGAAAACTTCATTTAGGACATGCTTGGGATGTATCTATCCAAGATATAGTAGCAAGATATAAAAGAATGCAAGGATTTGATGTATTATGGCTTCCAGGAACAGATCATGCTGCAATAGCAACTGAAGCCAAAGTAGTAGCAAAACTAAAAAAAGAAGGAATAAACAAATACGATTTAGGAAGAGAAAAGTTCTTAGAAAAATGCTGGGAATGGACTGAAGAATATGGTGGAAACATAAGAGAAGAATGGGCTAACATGGGACTTTCACTAGACTATTCTAAAGAAAGGTTTACCTTAGATGAATACTCAGTAAATGCAGTAAACAAAGCATTTATTGAAATGTATAATAAGGGACTAATTTACAGAGGAAAAAGAATAATTAACTGGGACCCTGAAGCAAAAACAGCACTTTCCAATGAAGAAGTTATTTATAAAGACACAAAAGGAGCATTCTATCATATAAAGTACTTTATCGAAGGAACAAAAGATTATTTGGACGTAGCAACAACAAGACCTGAAACTCTATTCGGAGATACCGCGGTAGCAGTTAATCCTAAAGATGATAGATATAAACATTTAATAGGTAAAAATATCATTGTACCAATAGTAAATAGAGTAGTGCCAATAATCGCAGATTCACACGCAGACATAGACAAAGGTACTGGAGTAGTAAAAATAACACCAGCTCATGATCCTAACGATTTCGAAGTTGGATTTCGTCATAATTTAGAGCAAATAGTTATTATGGATGAAACAGCTCATATGAATGAAGAAACAGGTAAATATAACAAAATGGATAGGTTTGAGTGTCGTGAAAAATTAGTAGAAGAACTAAAAGAGAAAGACCTACTTATTAAAATTGAAGAAATAACTCACTCAGTAGGATATTCAGAAAGAACAAATGTAATGGTAGAACCATACTTATCAGAACAATGGTTTGTTAAAATGAAAAAAATGTGTGAAGACTTAATAGAAATGCAAAAAGATAAGAATAAAAAAGTAAACTTTATTCCAAAAAGATATGAAAAAATACTAATCCAAAAAGCAGAAGAATGCTATGACTGGTGTATATCAAGACAGTTATGGTGGGGAATCAGAATACCAATTTGGTATAAAGATGGAGAAATGAAAGTATCAATTGAATCTCCTGGTGAAGGATGGAAACAGGACGAAGATGTACTAGATACTTGGTTCTCATCAGCACTTTGGCCTTTCTCAACATTAGGATGGGCCATGGAGGATGATTCATTATATAAAAGGTATTTTCCAACAAACTTTATGTCAACAGGGTATGATATTCTATTCTTCTGGGTATTTAGAATGATGTTCCAATCACAAGAATTTACTAACCAAAACCCATTTAAAGAATGTTATATCCATGGTCTTATAAGAGCAAAAGATGGAAGAAAAATGTCAAAATCACTAGGAAATGGAGTAGAACCATCTGAAATGGTAGAAAAATATGGTGCAGATGCCTTAAGGTATTACTTAACAACAAACTCTGCAGCAGGATTAGATTTAAGATTTGATGAAGAAAAAATGGCTTCAACATGGAACTTTATTAATAAATTATGGAACGCCTCAAGATTTGTACTTATGAATATTGAAGACTTAAAGAAAGAATCTTTAGATAATCTAAAACTTGAAGATAAATGGATTCTTACAAAACTAAATAAAACAATTAAAGAAGTAAGAAAAAATATGGATAAGTATGAACTTAATCTTGCAGGTTCAACTTTATATAATTTCATATGGGAAGACTTCTGCGATAATTATATAGAATTATCAAAATCAAGTTTAAATGATAACACAACAAAAACAGTACTACTTAAAGTATTAACATCTATATTAAAAATGTTACATCCATATATGCCATATGTAACTGAAGAAATCTATAGTATGTTACCTATAAAAGATTCTGAATCTATAATGATTAGTTCTTATCCAAAATATAATAAAAATAACTCATACATTGATGAAGAACAACTATTAAATAAAGTACTTGAAGACGTAACAAACATACGTAATTTAAAAGTTAACAACAACATAACAAAAGAATCAAGTATTAAACTAGAAACATCTAAGGATTTAGAATCAATCTATAAAAATGCTTTAAAAATAAAAGAAGAACAGTTAATAACAGGTATTCCAAGTGATAAAGAAGAATATAATTACAAATCAAATTATATAAACATAACTTTCTATCAAGACGGAAAAGTTATTAACAAAGAACTGTTAATAAGTGAAATAGAAAAATTAGAACAATCTATCAAAAAAAGAGAAAATCTTTTAGCAAATGAAAACTATGTAACAAAAGCACCAGCTCATGTAGTAGAACTAGATAGACAAAAGCTAAAAGAAGAACAAGAAAAACTAAATTATCTAAGGGAACAACTTTAAAAAGGGTTGTTCTTTTGTTATAATGAAAATAAATAAGGAGGTTATATTATGGAAAATAATAGTGAAAGAAAAGTTGTAACTGAAGTGCGTTCGCTAAGCCTAGAAGAAATAGAGTTAAATCTAACAATGATTCCAGAAAAAGAACAAAAAGTATTAGAATTAAGATATGGTTTAGATGGTGGAAACATAAGGACTCAAAAAGAAGTAGCAGAAATATTAGGCATAAGTGTTTCAAGTGTAAATAGACTGCAAATAAAAGGAGTAAATCATATAAAAATGATCGAAATGAGAGACTCTAGAAAAAGTAGATAATATGAAAAAAATAAGAGATATCAAGGACAAAATCATATATAATAAAACAGAAAACTATTTAAAGAAAAAAAATGAAAAAGATATAAATAAGAAATTAAAATTAATAGAAAAAGTATTAAAGAAAAAAGATATAAAAGAGAGATACTCTTATTTATATGATTTACTATGCAATTATTTAGATAATGAATTTAAAGAACAAAACATATGTAACTTTAACTGCGGAATATGTAAAAAAAGGCAGTATTTAAAAGATAATAATATAAAAAAAGATACATATATAAATGGTTGTTGTTATTCCTATCTTGATAAGAAAAACTGTAACCATCTAAATAAAGATGGAACATGTAACGTAAAATGTTTAGGATGCAAACTATTTACTTGTAACTATCTAAAAAAACAAGGCTACAAATATAAATTAAAAAATATATACTTATCAAAATACTTCTTTAACTTTTGGCAACGCAATTTTATAGAATATACTTTTAGAAAACCAAAAGAATATGTTCTTAAAGGAATATTAAAAAGAAGAACTATTATTTAAATAAGGAGAAAACTATGTATCAAAAGAATTTATTAAGAGATTATATAAAAAACTCAGAATCAAGAATATATAATGACAAAATTAGGGTAAAATTATCAAAAGAATTAGCAATAAAATATGATCAAGGGATATATGACAATTACTTAAAGAAAATGGAAAAATGCTTTGACTTAATAAACACCATAAAAATAAAATATCCAGCAAAATCAAAACCAAACTTATACATATACATTGTACCAGATGATAACTATGCAAAAATGTTAAGTATACCAGAAACATTTAATAATGGAAAAGGTGGAGGCAAACCTGTGGGAAGTGTCGATTTAGATGGATTTAATTATGCATATGGTGTAAGTCAAAACTTATGTGAAAATAATAATGAAAATATAAATATAATGAATTTTGAAAACAATGTTCATGAATTAGCGCATTTAGTACAGGGACAGTTCTTTAACGAAAGTAGTCTTCTAGGTGAAGGATTTGCAGAAGCTCTTTCATTATATACATTAGGTTTAGAAGAAGAATTTGGTGAACATAGAAAAGCCTTAGAAAACTTAAAAGAAGATCAAATATTTACAGCGGCAGAATTAATTGTTCAAGAAAGAGAAAATACTTTCGGAAAAGATGCATTATTACCAAACAAATCATGTTCATTTAGATTGTCCTATATTTCATCATACCTATTTGTAAGAGGAATAATAGAAAAAATTGAAGAAAAACATAACATAACAAAACAAGAAGCAACACAATACTTTTTAGAAATGATAAGACAAAGTAATTTTACTAATGAATGGTTAATATTTGATATTGCGGACTCACTTGACATGGATAGAGAAGAATTATTAAACGACAAAAAACTTCAAATAAAAGTTTTAGAAGGACTTGCAAATAAATCAAGAAGGAGATAGAACAAGCTTAAACACAAGAAAACTGATATAAATAATAATGGAGTGATACAAGTTATGAAAAAATATATGAAACAAGTGAAAAAGCCATTAATTATATTACTAATATTTGAATTAACGGCTTCAATTATAAATATATTTAATCCAATAGTTAATGCAAAACTACTTACATATTTAACAAGTTTTGATGTGAACAAAGCGTATAAATATGCAATAGTATTATTATTTATTTCTACATCTTCAATTCTAGTTAATAAACTAACAATTACTTTTTTGAGGAAAGTACAAGAAAAAATAAACTATAGTATTAGATTTGATATGTTACAAAGATTATTGTGCATGAAAACAAAGAATTTTGATGAAACATCATCTGGAGAGTTCCAAGAAAGAATAAAGTCAGATCCTGAAGATATATCAATGGTTTTCTCAATAGTACAATATAACGTTTTTAACATGATAACCGAAATAGCTATGCTTTGTTATGTATTATATTTAAATATATATATAGGCTTAATTTTTATAGTAGGACTTATAGTAATTTATTTCTATGAAAAATATGCTTTTATAGAATTTGAAAAGATAAATAATGAATATAAAAAACAAAGAGAAAAAAATGGTACTATCTTAAATGAAATATTAAAAGGAATAAGAGATATTAAACTTCTAGGAATAACCAAAAAAATAAATAATATAGCAAGTGAATCTTTAGATAAACAATCAAAACTAGATACTAAAATAACTCTTGCAGATACAAATATATATAATACAACAGATCTTATGAAAGCAATACTTACTGTTGTTTTAATAGTACTTGGTATATTTTTAATAAATAATAAAGCACTTACTTTAACATCATTCTTAATAATTTTCTTATATAAAACCGAAATATTTTCACTTATATGGAGTTATACATCACTAAAAGAGTACTTTACTAAATATAAAGTAGCAGTAAAAAGAATAAATGAATTATTTGATGAAAAGAAATATCCAATTGAAAAATTTGGTACAAAAAAACTAGAAAATGTAAAAGGAAATATTGAATTTAAAAATGTAAGTTTCGGATATAAAAAGAAGGAAATAATTCATGATATTTCGCTAAAAGTAAAAGAAAAAGAAAACATAGCTTTAGTAGGTAAATCTGGAAGTGGAAAAAGTACAATATTTAATTTATTAACAAAAGCTTATGATAATTATAAAGGTGCAATTACAATAGATGGCATTGATATCAAAAAACTAGATCATAAGTCACTTAGAGATTCAATATCTATAATAAGTCAAAATCCATATATATTTAACTTAACTATAAAAGATAATTTAAAACTATTAGATAGAAATGTTACAAATAAAGAAATAGTAGAAGCTTGTAAAATAGCAAGAATTCATGATTATATAATTGCTCTTCCAGATAAATACGATACATTATTAGGAGAAGGTGGAACTACTTTATCTGGAGGCCAAAAACAGCGCTTAGCTATAGCAAGAGCACTTTTAAAACAAAGTAAAATACTACTTTTTGATGAAGCAACATCAGCCCTAGATAATATAACTCAAAATGAAATACAAGAAGCAATAAACGATATATCAAAAGACTATACAATAATAACAATAGCACATAGATTATCAACAATAGAGGGTAGTGATAGAATTTATCTAATAGAAGATGGTTCAATTATTGGAGAAGGAACGCATAAAGAATTACTAAAAACAAATAAGCATTATAAAGAATTGTATAAAAAGTAGGAGGTAAAAAAATGAATAAAAAAGAGAAAATAATTATAATTATATGGATTATATTTGATGCTTTATTAACAGTAGGTGCTATTGCAAACACATATAACAATTGGTTTGCACATTTGATAGATTTTTTGCAACATGTTTATTTCATGATTGTTCCTATTATAACAATTATTGTACTTATTAATTATTTTAAAAATATCAAAAACAAGGATAAAAAGCATTTTATATATTTAATATTGTTATTTATAACATACTTAATATATATAAATGATCCTAATTTTGCAATTCAGTTTCCTGCTTATCCAGTAGAATTCAATATATTTGAATTTTTAAAAGTAGTAGTAGGACTTGGTATATTTATTTTGACTCCTTGTTGTGTTATTCTTATTATCATTAAAAAAATAATTAAGTAAGAGGTGGATGCTATGAATTACGATATGAAAGAATTTGAAGATTATTATATGTTTACTTTTAATCCAAATCAAGAACAAGAGATCAATATTCCATATGTATTATATTTGCCAAAAGAAAATGTAAATTCAAATATTGGAATTTCATTTGAAACACCTTCTACGTTTTCAAATGAAAATCTTGAAAATATCTTTGATAAGTTAAAGGATGAAGTTAAGTATCAAGGCTATTTTAAATATAATAATATGCCATGTATTGTTCCACTTATTCCTAGATTTGATAAATACCCGATGACATATTTAACAAAAAGTGTACACGATAATAAGACTGAATTAATTGACGATAGTTTAACGGCCGAAGAAAAGGAACAAATGAAAGATATTGATACTCAAGTTCATAATATAATAGAAAATAGTAAAAGTTTTTTAAATAATATGGGTTATGATGTTGAAGATAAAGTTGTTGCCAAAGGATACTCAGCAGCAAGTAAATTTGCAAATTTATATACATACCTTCATCCAGAAGATGTTAGTGCATTAATTGCAGGTGGTACTACAGGCCTTCAAATTAGACCTATGAAGGAGATAAATGGAGAACCATTAAACTTTCCTTTAGGAATTAATGATGTTCCAGATAATGTAGAAGAATTCTCAAAAATTCCACAGTTTTACTACATGGGAAATGAAGATATGAGTGATCCAGCATTATGCAAATGTGAATTAGATGATCAACCAGATGTATATGGTAATCCAAGACCTAAAATTAATTCAGATGGTAGCATGAATGCTTATATTGTCGATGATAAATTACAAGCATATTATAGTAATTTATATTCCGATAATGAAGTAAATACTATTTATAATAATTTTGGTGTTTATCCTCAAGATAGATTTACAAATGCTGCTAAATGCTATGAAGAATATGGAATAAATGCTACTTGTAAAATGTATGATGGGGATCATATGACTGTTAATATGAATCAAGAATTACAGCAAGATATATTAGTTTTTATGAATGAAAATGTTTTAAATAAAAGCAAAATAAATAAAGTAATGTAAATGAAACTTTAATAATCTAAAAATATTTTTTTTAGTAGATTAGAAGGTGATGTTATGAGTGATAAACAAAAAAATGAAATAATTGATAATCTTGCACAAAGGTTGCAAGAATATGTCCTAATTATTTTAAAAGAATATGCTGATGTAATTAATCCTGATGATATTATTAGATTAAAAAAAATTAACAACTATAAAGATGAAATAAAAATTACTGATACAGGAACGATTACTTGTCTTGTTACTCCTGATAAGAAAATGTTGTTTCCAGAGTCAGTAAATAAAATATTAAACATAGTAAAGAGAATTCCGGGTAGTGGGATGAAGAAGAATCACAAATCTTATAATGAAGATAATATAATAATAAATAATAATACCTTTGAAACGTATATGAAGCATACATTTTTAAAAGGTAATGATGTCAAAGAGTTTTATGAAGAGAATTTACTCCATGAAAGTATGCACTTTTGTGGTGCTGGAGGAGCAGGACCTTTATTAGAAGGCTTAACAGAGCACAGAACAAGAGAGTTAGCTAAAAAGTATAACTTAAAAACCACAGGATGTGGTTATCCAAAAGAAGTAAAGATAGTTGATGAATTGCAACAAATATTTGGAGAAAAATTTATGAGTATGTATTTGTTTAATTCAGGTGGTGTGAAATCAACTATGTATCTAATAGAAAATTATGGAGTTGAAGCATTACACTTTTTTGAAAATGTTGAAAAAAGTATGAGTGATGAGTTTAAAAACAAGTATTATGATAAAACAATGAACTTTAAAGGCCTTTTAGCGCCTATAAAAAAAGCAAAAGCTTATTCAGAATTAAAGTATAAAGATGTTTATAATATGATAGATGACTACAAGAAAACTTTAATAGGTAAAAATATAAACGAACATGTAAAAAAAGATGATTATGAGGAACAACCAGAAAACAATGATAATATACAAGTAGATATACAAATTAGTAATGGAAAAGAAATAAAAAAAGTATTACAAGTTCATAACTCTTATAATAAAGATGATATGAAAGATAGCAGAGGAGTAAGAAAATGAAAGAAATTGAAACTAAAAGATTAGAAACGAAAAGACTAATACTTAGAAAATTTGAAGAAAGCGATTATAAAGGTATGTTTGATAATTGGGCTAGTGACTATGAAGTTACTAAATACATTAGATTTACTCCACATAAAGATTTTGAAGATACCAAAAAAGTCATAAATAGGTGGATAAATAAATATGATGCAAGCAGCTTTAACTGGGTTGTATAATTAAAAGAAACTGGTGAAATTATCGGTAATACAGAAGTAGTATCATTAAGCGAAAAAAACAATAATTGTGAACTTGGTTGTGTATTCGGATCTAAATACTGGGGTAAAGGGTATGCAACAGAGGTGTTAAACAAAGTTTTAGAATATTTATTTACAGAATATGATTTTCATTTAATTGAAGCTAAACACCATGCTCCAAATATAGGAAGCGGTAAAGTATTAGAAAAAGCAGGAATGAAGAAAGAATGTTTATTAAGAGAAAGAAGATATAATGAAAATACTAATAGTTATGATGATTTAATAGTTTATTCAATAACTAAGGATGAGTGGAGTAATTTAAATAATAAATAGAGGTGTGAAAACTATGAATAAAGAAGAATATATAAAAATTGTAACTGAAAGATTAACTGGTAATACTAAAAAAATAATGCTTAATCAAATAAATAATTATTATGATGCTATAGAATACAAATTAGATATGCATAAGTATTCTATTGGGAATGATGTTAAACTAAAAAAAGGAACTCTATTACACGGTACATACAAAAATATTGATGGGTTAAAAGAAATAGTTAAAAATGGTTTGATATCAAGTTGGTTTGTAGGTGAAAGAGATATTAAAGGCGATAGTGGATATATGGCTAAATATCCTAGTTCTGTAGGAGTATGGAATTTGCAAGAAAATTATTTTTTGAAAGATTATATTGATTTTTACTCTGGTGGCTCAGCATTTTATTACAATTTAAATAATGATCAACAAGAAAGAGAAATAGTACCCTTTAGCAAAATGAATAATTTTATTAATAATTTTATTTCTAAAGATTTTGTAGCGTGGCGAGTGGAGCAAACTAAAGAAGCTAGATTTCTTCCAAATTTAGTTCAAACTAAAGTTCAGGTAGGGATTATATTTAATGGCGATAATAAGTATATCAAGCAATTATTAAAGTGTGATATATTAAATGAAAACAATATTAGTGATAGTGATGTGAAAGAGTTTGTGAATCCTAATTATTATGAAAAATTTATTGTAGATAGAAAAAATAAAGATATATTTTTTACTAACAGAGAAAGTGCTATATTGTTTGGGATACCATCTAACTTCATTGAAGGTATTTTAGTAGGACGTATTTATGAAAAAGATAAAAGTATATTAAAAGAAATAAAAGGATTATTACCTAATGCTTATATTTGTAATCTTGATGGTAAAGTAATAGTGGAGTAAGGAGCGTGACTTTCTATGAATATAGATTTTGAAAAAGATAATTATAAATTTAATGCTAGAGCTTCTGCAATTATTTTAAATAAAGATAAAACAAAGATACTACTATTTAAAGTTGAAGATGGTAGGGATTATTTTTTATTGCCGGGTGGTAGAATTGAATTATACGAAGATAGTTTAACAGCTATTAAAAGAGAAGTAATGGAAGAACTTGGATTTGATATAGACTTTAATCTTTGTGCAATTCAAGAAAACTTTGTAGAAAAAGATAATAAAAAAATAACTCAATATAGTTTTTGTTATAGAGGTATTTATAATGACATTATTGAAAGCGATAGATTTGTATGTAAAGATAATAAAAAACAGTATTTTTACTGGATTGATATTGACAAGTTATCAAATTATAAAGTTTACCCAAAATCTACTTATAGTTTAATAAAATCAAATGATTTAGAACATATCATTGAAAAAAAGGAGAGCTAATATGAATCTATATGAAGGAAATACCTGGAAAGTAGTATTTGGAGATTGGGATCAATCTTTTCCAGGCTACACAGTAATATCCTGTTCAAAAGAAGGTTTAAGTGAATTAACTGATAACGACTGGATAGAACTAGGAAAAATAGAAAAAGAATTAGAAAGAATAACAAAAGAATTATTTGGTGCTGCAATGCATAATTTTGCATGTCTTATGAATAATGCTTATAGAGACAATGAAAAACCACATGTACATTTTCATTTCATTCCAAGATATAAAGAAAAAGTAAGAATACTTAACAAAGAATATAAAGATAAGCATTTTGGATATAACTTTTGAAAATATAGTCTAAATAAGTTTAAAAAGCAAAAAGATACATTTAGCAAAGAAGAAAAACAAAAAATATATGAAATGATGAAAAAAGAATGGGGTTTATAATATGAAATATTTAAAAGTAATGTTTGGGGAAACTTCCGATGCAGGAGGATTTAAATATAAGATCGATGAAGTTAATGAAACAAATAATTGGAATCCTAATGCTAATAACCCAAAAGAAATGGGAGGATTTAATTTTTCAACTGAAGATAAAATATTTAGATGGTTAGTGCGCGGAGATACTATTTATGATGTAGAGTTACCAGAAGATGCTGAAGTGATAGATTGTCCTAGTGAAGCAGCACCACACGGTGTTTTCAGAAGCAATAAAATAATAATTAAGAATCCAAGAAAAATAACTGAAGACATGGTTATGGATTTATATAAAAAATCTGATTTGCCAGAAAAATCTTATTTCAAGGCACTTGCAGGAATTGCAGTAAGGGGATATTGGAATGATGTAGAACTAGTTATACGAGAAAAAATAAATAACGAAAACAAAGAGCTTGCAATAAGTGAAATAAAAGATTTTATAAAACCAAACGAAAGCGAAGAAAGCTATGACTTATATAATGAAATTATAGATTTAATTAAATAAGGAGTAAATATGAAAGTAATATATATGCACCATGCAGAAAGAGATTCAAAAAAGGAAAATATTGGAAATCCTGAATTAAGAAAGCTAGAAGATATAACGGAAAGAGGAGTACAAGAAGCTGAAATATTAGCAGAAAAACTTAAAGGTAGAACCGATATAAAAGCTATATATACATCACCATATATAAGATGTAAACATACAGCAGATATTATAAACAATTGTATAAATGTTCCAATAATTGAAGACGAAAGACTAAATGAGATACAAAAAGGTGAAGAGTGGGAACATTTTTTGCAGCGAAATATAAATGCTTTAAAAGAACTAGATAATAAATACACTAAAGATGATACAATTATATGTGTCACTAGTGGCGTTAATCTAACGGCATTTGTTTGTTATTTTTATAATATTGAACCTACTAATGAAACAAAAGCATGCCAAGGTTTTAGTATATCACCAGTTAATTTTGTAAGTAATGGTTCAATTGTTGATTAGGAGGTAAACCATGAATAAAGTAAAGCCAATAGAATTACATACTGAAAGATTAGAATTAAGAATACCAAAAAAAGAAGATCAATATTATTTGTGGTGTATTTTAAAACAAAAAGAGGTTAATGAATATTATATGCCATTACCCAGTAGGTATGAAGAATATTACAAGTTAGAAGGGAACTCCTTAGAAGAAAGACAAAAAAGATTAGAATATAGAAATGACTTTCAAAATAAATTACAAGATTGGAATAAACAAGAAAAATATTACAATATGAAAGTAGATAATTTAGATAAAGATAGTAATATGTATACATGGACTATTTTCTTAAAAGGATTCAATATACCAATAGGACAAATAACAGTACAGCCTAATGATAAATATAATAATCCTGATATCAGGGATATTGGTTGGTTTATAGAACCAAATATGCAAAAACAAGGATTAATGTATGAAGCGGCACATGCAGTACTAGATTTTATGTTTGAAGAAGTAGAAATAGAAAAAATTGATACAGGTGCAGCAGTTATTAATCAAGGATCTTGGAAACTTATGGAAAAACTAGGTATGGAAAGAACTGGCGAAAATACTTCGCCATATATTGATGAAAACGGATACTGGCTAGATAAATATAAGTATTTAATAACACAAGAAATGTATTTAGAAAATAAAAACAATAATAAAAAAAGCAGGTAAATATATAAATAAAGATATTAATAATGAATATTTATCTTGTATCAGTCTTTATAATAAAAAACTTAAAAACACATTAATTTGGCAATCAAATAGTAACAATATTTATACTATAATGTATATGAAATATAAGAGGTGAACTATATGGCAGAAAAAAATATGAATAGTATTATTGATGAAAGGTTTGACGATGCTATAAGCCCAAAATATAGAAATGATATTAATAATGAAATTATAAAAGAAAAAATAATAAAATACTTAAGAAATAACAAAGCAGAGGTTAATATCATAAACAAACAATATGGATTTATAGATAAAATTAAACTTTTACAAAATCAAGAAGAATTAGACAATTTAAAAGGAATAGTCATAGATGATAAGATAGAAACATTAAAGTGTGATCGTGTACTAATTGATTTAATTAAAGACAATTTATCTACTGAAGTTACATCGCTTAACATTCCAAAAGAAGTTTTTCAAGAATTAGACTTATCATTATTCCCTAATTTAAAAACACTAAAAATAAATGGTAGTACTGTTAACTTAAACAAGGTGGTATTACATAAAATGTGTAGCAATCAAAATATAGAAAACATTGAAGGCCCTTTTGATATAGACGATACCATAAAAGAAGAATCTATTATGGTGAAAGGGTTCTCACCGATATTATATTACCAAGGAAAGATAATAAAGAGTCGAGGTCATTATGTAGGTCGCTATATCAATATATATAGTAAAAACCCTGTTCAAAATATAGATGAAATAACAGAGTTTATAGAAAAAATTAAGTCAGATAATATAGATGACATAAAAATTGACGATAAACAAGAAATGTCACTCACAAAACCTTTTATAGATTACAGTTTTAATAAAAAGGGAAGTTACAGTATATTAGAAAGTAAGAAAAATGAAGAAGATTTTTATTCTTTAACAATTAATAAACCTGAAAGTATACAAGATATAATAAAAATTATTCAATCATTTAAAGAACACAATTTAGAAACAGAAAAAGTAATATTAAAGTTAGAAAACAAAACATATGAAAATATATATGATTTAAAAAAATATATAGATAAATATAATATTATAATTAGTTATGATGACATTCTCGAACCAGTTTCTCTAAGTGATTATATTGCAATGAGAGAAACTCTTGATTATTACAAAAGTTTGATAGAAGAAGCTAATTTATCGAATTTTGAAAAATTAATTTATGCTTATGATCTTATAAAATCGTTCGAATATCAAGAAGTAGAGGAGGGCAACGATCTATCAACTTCAAGACAAATTCACAGTATAGTCCGAGAAGGAAAAATAGTTTGTGTAGGATATGCTACTTTTTTATCTGAACTCCTAAAAGAACTAGATATAGAAAGTTATGCTATATCAACGATGGTTCCACTAAAGGATAATACAGTGGCAGGACATGAAAGAAATCTAGTGAGACTAAAAGATGATAAATATAAAATTGATGGTGTTTATGCACTAGATAGTACCTGGGATTCGGCTCACAATTTGATAGAATGCATAGATGAAGAAGGAAAAACAGTGTTAAGAAGTGGTAAAGAAAAAGTAGAAAAAACCGATACTATTATTAAGTTTCATGATAATTTATCATTGTATAGACATTTTATGATACCAGGTTGCGACTATCAAAAAGTCTTTAAAGGAGAGAGAATGCCTAAATTAGATTCAGCAACTAAATATGATAGAAGTGGAGTAGAAAGTTTTTCCAATGATAAAAAAGAAATATCTGAAGATAATAAAGACTTTAATAGAAGCCAAGGAATATCCCAAGAAAAATTGCTTTTAGCAATTAAAAATGTTAGATACAAAGAAGGATATACAAAAGAAACAATAGGAGAATCTTTAGAATCAGTTGTTTCAGTAAACAGATTAAAACCTGAACAGTTAGAAAACATTGTAATAAAAAGATAAAATAGTATTGTTTTAAATTAATAACACTTAACTAAAGGAGTGACTATCATGACAATAAGAAAAGCAAATAAAGAGGATATAAACAACAACCTATTAAACTTATATATACATGGATTTAGATTTCATTATAATGGCAGACCAGATATATTTAGAAATAAAACAGATGAAGAATTAAAAGAGAGCTTACTAGATGAACTAGACAAATTAACATTTCTAGTTTTGGAAGACACTTCCATCAAAGGATATATTGCATATCACATAAAGGATAAACGCGATAAGATTCTTTGGATAGATGAATTTATTATAGATGAAAAATTCAGACATCAAGGATATGGTAAAATGCTTATTGATAAAGTAATAGAAATTGCAAAAGAAGAAAAATGTAAGAGAGTAGAGTTAGATGTCTGGTCATTTAATAATAATGCAATTGATATGTATAAACATATAGGATTTGACAAACAAAGAGAAATGTTAGAAATCAATATTTAGAAGGCATTGATGAAACTAATAAAACCAAATGAAAAATATGTAAAATTTACATGCAATAATTGACATGAAAATAATTAAGTTGTTTAATTATAATAGGAGGTTATTTATGAATATAAAGGAATTAATGAAGTTAAAAGAAGAAGTTAAAAATATGACAGAAGAGGAAAGAAGACAAAGGGTTGTAAAAATTGAAAATAAAACTGAAACTATAAATAATTTCAATAAAGATGATGAAGAAAAATACGTAATTCTTACAAATGGGTTATGGGATCTTGATGATATTAATGTTGCACTTAACAATGTAAGAACAAAAGATGAAATATACAGCATGGTTGATACAAAGGGAGCTTTGCAAGAAATCGAATCATTAGCAGAAGAAAATACAATTGCGTTATGGGATGAATCATATACTGATCAAGATTTCATGATGAGTGATCCAGGAATTGTAGTATCTAAAGATTTTTATGAAAAAGCAAGCAAAAAATTAAGAACAATAAAAAAAGATAATAAAGGTGTCTCTTCAGATGATTTAAGCAATATTGAAATCACTAAAGATGATTGCTTAGATGATATCATTGCTATACATTATAGTTGTGCTGTTAAAGATGCTGAAAATGATTATGAAGAAGTAGATTTTAGTAAACTTCCTACAAGATTAGTTCGTTTTAATGAGTTTTATAAAGGAATCATGGACTTAGGATATAATTTCTACGATTTTAATGAACCTGAATCTATAACATTTGATGATTATTTAGACATAGTTAATAATAAAAATGGTTACTTTGATTTTTCAATTGAAGATCCTAAATATTATGAACAAGCAAAAAAACAACATTAGTATTCTTGATAAATATATAAGAGAGAGAACAAGCCATTACCGGCCAATTCTCACTCTTTTTTTGTTTTTAGAAACTATAAGATTCATTTCTTTCAGCACATTAAAAGAATAAACAAATTAGAAATAAAATATAAAAGAAGCAATAAGCCATAAATATAACTAGTAAAAAGAAAGGGTTTATGTTATAATTAAAATATAATAGGTTAGTGTGAGGAGGCCAAGCATGAATGACAAAAATACTATTAATTTAGAAACAATTACATATGACAAATTAATTGAAAAAAAGCTAACAGAATTTAAGATGCAAAAAGATAAAGAGTGGGATGAATATCAACAAAAATTAGATGAATTACAAAAGGAATATAACGACAAAATAGATAAAATCGAAGAATCAGAAATACTAATAGAAATGTTTAGAAATCTAAATAGTGATAATGTAACAATTGAAAGAATAGAAGATTTAGCAAATAGTTTAGAAAATATGGACCTTTCAGAAGAAGAAATGTTAGTAGTTATGTCACGTTTAATAGAGTTGTCTTCAAATGATTTAATTCAAGAAAACATACTAGAGGAAGAAGAAACACCAATAGAAATAGAGCAACCTATAGTTCAAAAAAGTAACAAAGAAATTGAAAAAGAGATACGTGATGAATATAACAAAATAGCTAAAGAAGTTGAAAGAATAAATCAAATAAGAAAAGAAGAAGAACCAGAAAATAATTATTATGATGCTGCTGTTAACATTGGTGCAAATGATAATATAGAAAAAACGACTGAACAAAGAGAAATATTAAATAACTATCTTCAACAAGCAGGAACATTTATGACAAGACTAACTGCAATAGATGCGGACTATGCGTATATACAAAAAGCTATAAAAAAAGGAAGTACCAAAAGTATAGTTAATAATAAAAGTGAAATATATTCGCGCATACAACGTATAAAAGAAACTATTAACGAGATAGATGAATTTTTACCTGAATATAAAAAAGCATATCAAAAATTTGAAGAAGCATTTAAACGCCAAGAAGAAATTTTGGAAGAGACAGTTGAAGAATTAGAAGAAGAACCAGAAAAAAACTTAGAAAAAGAGAACCAAGTAGAAGCGGAAAAAGAACATGAGGTAAAGAACAAAGAAGATGAAGAAAACACTGAATATGAAAGTAAAGTGTTAGAAGAATTGCCTGAGCAAGAAGATAATAACGCATTCATGGAAATAGATCCTATTGTAATCGAAGAATATGAAAGAACTTATGGCGAAGCATTAAAGCTATTGGCTAATTATAAAAAAGCGGTTGAATCCAACCTAATAGCAAAAGACTCATACCTACATGGATATTTTAGTGCGTTAGAATTGATGACAAAAGATGGATTTCGAAATGATGTTACTGAAGATGAGATAAAGGCAATGATAAATAACCTGCAATTAACTATTGATCCAATTGAAGCATCTGTTGATGGAGAATTAAAAAATGCACTATTTCCTGTAATTGATGCTCAACATATAAATATTGGTGATAAAAATGTAATAATATTTTTAGATAATAATGGAGATTATTTAATTGAAGATGATCTAAATAGCATGAAATCTGGAGATAGAACTAAGGCTGCAAATGAGCTAAGAAAGGCAATAGAGACTAAGTACACAGTGCGTTCTTGGAATAATGATTTAAGATTCAAATCCGATAATTTAAAGGGCAGTAAAATTAAAGTAGGAGCAAAGACATACGAAGCTAGAAATTGTAAATGTGGTACTGGGTCGACAAGAATGTCAATATGGCCTGTATCGTTAAATCCTGTAATAAAAGAAAAGATAAAAAGTAAATATGAATTAGACGATAATTTTGAAAACGTACTTTTAGTGTGTGGTATTGATCCGAATCATAAAATAGATGAGCATCTTAAGACTCAAATAAATAGTAACAGTAAAAGAATAACTGAAATAGATGAATTGTTTAGTAATCCTAATACAGATTTCAAAGATATTGAAGCATTAATTGATGGATCTTCTAATGTATGTGGCAAAGTCTTCGAAAGTGGAACAGGACAAAGGGTTTAGGAGGTTATAAGTATGTTAAGAGAAATTATAGAAAATAAAATTGATAATTTGTTATTTGAACTCAATAATTCTAGTGGAACTGTTTCTGAAGAATTAATTGATGAATTAAGTTCATTTGCAGATAGTGTTTTAGCAAATACTGATGAATTAAGCAAATATGATATTGAGGAATATATAAAAGAAGTTTATAAAGATAATACCAATATAAGTATAGGCGCTTATATAAAAAACTTAAATACTTTGAAACAATTAATAGAATTAAAAAAGAATGATGACACTGGACTATTTGATTTAAGTGAAAAGCAAATAGAGTTCATAAAACAAGTTTGTGAAGATACAAACGAGTTCATTAAAAGTGTAAAAGCAAGCAATGAAAAAAATAATACAATTAATGCAGATATAGAAAAGTATCAACAATTAATTGAAAAAATAGAAGCAAGCGAAAAGAAATTAAATCATGAAGAAGTAAAAGATCTTGTTACCATTATTGATAATTATAGTAATAAAGAAAAATTAAGTATATTAAAGGAAATTCTAAATTATAATATAAGTATAGAAAAAAACAAAAGCATTTCACATAGATATATTAATAAAGAACCACTAGACATAACAACAATTATAGAAAAGTTTAAAGAATACATAACAGATGAAGAAAGAAATAATCAAATTAATAAATCTATAGAAAATTATGAAGAAGAAGTAACACATAACATTGATTTAAATAATGCTACTGCAATAATTCAATATTTAAAAGAAAATGGTTTATTTGAAAAATTTAGAAGTGAAGATAAATTATTAGCACTTTTAATATATGGTACGCCTGAAACAGTTAAAGAAGCATTTGAGGAATTTAAAGAAAAAAACATGCTAAGTCAAACCTTTATTTATGAGTATCCAAGCTTATGGGCTGAACAAGGTGAGAGAAAAGCAATTAATAGAGTAAAAAAGCCAAAAAATGGTGACAGAAATTCCGAAGCGACATTAAAGAGCCATACAACAGGATTATTTAGAAATGAGTTATATGAAATAATAGAAGTATACGAAGCAAATGGCATAGATTATAAAAAAGATAAGGGAGTCCTTTGTTTGTTTGCAAAAGATTTAGAATCAATAAAATATATGTTGTCTGTTGCTAAAAAGTATAATATTGATATAAATAATTCAACCTTTAACATTGGAGATTACATGGATGAAAGATGTGACATATTAATTGAATGTGATATGTTACAACCTATCAAAAGTATTATTTTTGAGCATCCGGATGATATCTACACTGTAGAACAACTAAGGAAAATAATGGCAAATTTACGTCCATCTTTTATTGGTCAAATCCAAGAAGGGCATATTGCCTATTTACAACAACAATTACAAGAAAATCAAGCGGTTCCTAACGATATATTTTCAACATCAAAAAACCAAAAGCCATATTATCTTTCTTCAGATTTTAGGTATCTCGAAAAACGATATGAGCCATTAAGAACATATAAAAAGGATAAAGTAACTTCTACAGTTAGAATAAAAGAATATGCAACTAATAATGATATGACCAATATTTCCTTTAATGGAGACATAGAAAACTATGAAAAAATGGAAAAAATAGCAAAAGGAGATAAATATGTAAGATTAGATACAGACCAAAGTATAATTGAATCTCCATTCATAAAAGATTTAGATGCTAAATATGGTGTTCCGGATAATGATTATTTATATCAAATTGGAGGATTAAGAATTTCTAGATATAAAGTTATGAGATTATACCAAGCATTCAGAGATTATAATATGAACAATGAACCAGATAATCAACTAAGTGAATATGATATGAGATTGTTTTCAATAGCATATAGAAGCTATATTAAGAATGATATATATAACAATATAAAAAATAATATAGAATCATTAGAGTTGGGAGGACAAAGATTATGAATTATCTAAAAAAATTCAACTTATCTGATAAAGATTTAGATGAAATATATGATAGCCTATCTGATGAAAACTGGCAATTTATAACAGCTACAAAAACACAAGTAGGAACATTATTAGAATATTTAATTTCAATAGGTATAACTAATATTAAAAATATTTTCTTGTATAGACCAAACGTATTGTATCAATATGCTGAAGATATGAAAAAGTATATTGAAGAATCCCAAATAACTGATATTGTTCAAAAAATAAATGAAGATGTTGAAAATTTCGATTTATTAGGATTGTAAAACATAAGTATAGTTAGAATGCTATACTTTTTCTATACTGAATAATGAAAAATATGATATAATTATAATATAAATTAGGAGGTTATTTTTAATGAATGAAACTGAAATAAAAAACGATTCTTTTTATGATGAAGATGGTACATTTAGACCACTAACTTCAAGTGATGGAAATATAGATGGTGAATTATCTCGTCTTAGAAATACTTATATGGAATCTGAAAGAGAGTACTTTGAGTTTTTACTTTCTAAAAAAGATATACGAGATTTATTTCAAGAGTATGTTATGAATTATAATAACGAAGAATTGTTTAAACATGCAATTAGTATTCAAAACAAAATTGAAACAGGTATGGTAGAAACCAAAGAAGACCTTGAAAAAATGAAAAATATGCCGCCAGAAGAAAAAGATAAATATCACATGAAGTTGTTAGCACGCTCTGAAGGTATGATGTGTCTATTACTGGCAGCAACCAGAGATAGATCAAAAATGTTACGCTTAGTAAAAACAATTGACTCTAATGAAATGCTAGATTCCAATGCCGAAGAACTTGAACATGGTAATAATAGAACAAGATAATTGAAATAAATTATAAAAAAACAAGTAAAAAAAATTGTAAATATGCAATAATTTTTATATAATACTAATATATTAATTAACTTGCCAAGTGTTAATATGACAATTTAAACGATAGGGTGTATTTATTTAGGGCAAGAAATAAATATGCATGATGCGGGTATATTTCTAGAAAAGAGAAATATGCTCTTTTTTTATTATTTTAAAAGGAGGTTTTATAATGAATGAAATAATGGAAAAAGAAAACATCAAAATTGAGGATATAATTTACAAAATAAGAGGAAAAGAAGTAATGTTAGACTCTGACCTTGCTAAATTATATCAAGTAGAAACTAAAAGGATAAATGAAGCAGTTAAAAATAATCCTGAAAAATTTCCAGAAAGGTTTAGTTGGAAATTATCAATTGAAGAAACAAAAAATATTTCAAGGTCGAAATTTTCGACCTTGAAAATGAAAAAAGGTTCTAACATAAAATATGGAGCTACAGTCTTCACAGAACAAGGAGTCTACATGCTTGCAACAGTATTAAAGTCTAAAGTTGCTACAAAAGTATCAATAGCCATAATGGATACCTTTGTAAAAATGAGACACTATATTAATTACAATATAGACGCTTTACCAAGAAGATTCCTATTACTTGAAGAAAAGGTAGATAACAATACCAAGAGAATCAATGAACTTTTTGATAAATTTGATCCTAAAGATATTGTTAAAGACTATTTATTTTTCGAAGGTGATTTTTATGATGCATATTCTGTACTTTTAGATATTCTAAATAGACCTAGAAAAGAAATAATTATAATAGATAACTATGCAGGCAAAGAATTACTAGATATATTGAAAGATATAGAAAAAGACATTGTAATAGTATCTAAAAATATAGATAAAAAACTAAAAGAAAAGTATGAAAAACAATATAAAAATATAGAGTTTATCAATAACGATTCATTTCATGACAGATTCATAATACTAGATAGAAGTAGATTATATATATGTGGTTCAAGTTTAAAAGATATAGGTAAGAAATGTTTTGCAATAAGTGAAATGAATGAACCAATATATTTAGAAAGAATACTAGAAAGAATTAATAAAAACTAATAACACAAGAAGTAATAAAGATAATAATTTGAAGTCGAAAATTTCGACCTCAAATTTAAAACAACAGATAACTATAGAGCATAGTAATAATTTAAAAACAATTACATACAATAAAATGTGCACAAAATAGTAAAAAAATATTGACAAACATATATCAAAATGTTATATTACTAACGTTGAGTTTTATTGGACTTGCAAGACAAGTCCTATAAAAATTGAGAAAAATGATACACCTGGATATGTGTGTAGAAAGGAGAAGTTATGCCAACAATAAACCAATTAGTTAGAAAGAACAGAAAAGATAAAACAAGAAAATCTAAATCTCCAGTACTTGGGGTTAGAATGAACACAATCAAAAAAGAAACAACGAGCGTTGCATCACCACAAAAACGTGGAGTATGTGTGCGTGTTGGAACTAAAACACCAAAGAAACCAAACTCAGCACTTAGAAAATATGCTCGTGTTAGATTATCTAATGGTAAAGAAGTAGATGCTTACATTCCTGGAGAAGGACATAATCTTCAAGAACATAGCGTTGTGCTTATTCGTGGTGGACGTGTTAAGGACCTAATCGGTGTTCGTTATCACATCGTACGTGGAACAATGGATACTCAAGGCGTTAAAGATCGTAAACAAGCACGTTCAAAATATGGAACTAAAAAAGGAAAATAAAATAAAACAAAATAATAAAGGAGGATAAAATATGCGTAAGACAAGAGCACCTAAAAGAGACGTTTTACCAGATCCTATATACAAATCAAAAGTTGTTACTAAGTTAATTAACTCAATGATGATAGATGGAAAAAGAGGTAAATCAGAAAAAATTCTTTATAGTGCATTTGACATGATAAAAGAAAAAACTGGAAGAGAACCAATGGAAGTATTTAACGAAGCAATTGAAAACATCAAACCTGCTCTTGAAGTTAAATCACGTCGTGTTGGTGGCTCTAACTATCAAGTTCCAATTGAAGTGTCTGCTGAAAGATCTCAAACACTTGGACTTAGATGGTTAATAAATTATGCAAGACTTCGTGGTGGACACGGAATGGCTGAAAATCTTGCAAATGAAATAATTGATGCATCAAATAATACTGGTGCAGCAGTTAAAAAACGTGAAGATACACATAGAATGGCAGAAGCTAATAAAGCATTTGCACATTATAGATGGTAGGAAAGGGAAATAAAATATGGCAAGACAAACTAGTTTAGAAAAAACAAGAAACTTTGGAATAATGGCACATATCGATGCCGGAAAAACAACAGCAACTGAACGTATTTTATTCCATACAAAGAAAATCCACAAAATTGGAGAAACTCACGATGGTGAATCTCAAATGGACTGGATGGAACAAGAAAAAGAACGTGGTATCACAATTACATCTGCAGCAACAACTGCATATTGGAAAGGTTATAGATACAATATCATCGATACTCCAGGACACGTAGACTTTACAGTAGAAGTACAACGTAGTTTAAGAGTACTAGATGGTGCAGTATTATTACTTGACTCAAATGCTGGTGTAGAACCACAAAGTGAAACTGTATGGAGACAAGCTAATGAATATCATGTTCCTAGAATTATCTTCTCAAATAAAATGGATAAATTAGGGGCAGATTTCTATATGAGTCTGCAAAGTGTTAAAGACCGTTTAGGAGCTAACACTGCAGCAATCGAACTTCCAATCGGAGCTGAATCTGATTTTAATGGAGTTATTGATTTAATTACATTAAAAGCATATCACTACGATGGAGGAGCAGAAGAAAACGCACAAGAAATTGAAATACCTGAAGACATGAAAGATAAGGTAGAAGAATATAGAACAATCATGCTTGAAGCAATTGCAGAATATGATGATGAATTAATGGAAAAATATCTTGAAGGAGAAGAAATTTCTGTTGAATTAATCAAAAGAGCAATTAGAAATGGTGTTCTAAAAGCAGAATTCTTCCCATTCATGTGTGGTACTGCTCTAGGAAACAAAGGTGTAAAACTTTTACTAGATGCAGTAATAGATTATTTACCATCTCCACTTGATATTCCTGCAGTTAAAGGAACAAATCTTAAAGGTGAAGATGATGAAAGACATCCAAGTGATAGTGAGCCTTTCAGTGCTTTAGCATTTAAAGTTATGACAGATCCATTCGTTGGACGTTTAACATTCTTTAGAGTATATTCTGGAAAACTTTCAAGCGGATCATATGTACTAAACAGTACAAAAGATACAAAAGAAAGAATCGGACGTATTCTTCAAATGCATGCTAATGATAGAACTGAAATATCTGAAGTATACACAGGTGATATCGCAGCAGCAGTTGGTTTAAAAAATACTACAACTGGAGATACTCTATGTGATGAAAAGAAACCAATCATTCTTGAAGCAATTGAAGTGCCTGATCCAGTTATCGAACTTGCAATTGAACCAAAATCAAAAGCAGATCAAGATAAAATGGCAATCGCTCTTCAAAAACTTGCTGAAGAAGATCCAACATTTAGAGTTCATACAGATACAGAAACAGGTCAAACCATCATCGCAGGTATTGGAGAACTTCACTTAGACGTTCTAGTAGACCGTATGAGAAGAGAATTTAAAGTTGAAGCAAACGTTGGTAAACCACAAGTTGCTTACCGTGAAACAATTACTCAAACTGGCGAATGTGAAGGTAAGTATATTAAACAATCTGGTGGACGTGGACAATACGGACATGTATGGGTTAAGTTTGAACCAAATCATGATAAAGGTTATGAATTTGTTGACGCAATAGTTGGGGGTGTAGTTCCCCGTGAATATATCCCAGTTGTTGATAAAGGATTACAAGATGCCCTTCAAACTGGTATCTTAGCAGGTTATCCAATGATCGATGTTAAAGCAACACTATTTGATGGATCATACCATGACGTAGATTCAAGTGAAATGGCCTTCAAAGTTGCAGCATCTCTAGCTTTAAAAGAAGCAAAGAATAAATGTAAACCTGTAATTCTTGAACCAATTATGAAAGTTGATATAGTTGTACCAGAAGAATACTTTGGTAACGTTATGGGAGACATTACTGCACGTCGTGGTAAACCTCTATCACAAGAATCTCGTGGTAATTCAATCAAATTCTCAGCTATGGTTCCACTATCAGAAATGTTTGGTTATGCAACAAGTATTAGATCAAACACTCAAGGACGTGGAACATTCCAAATGGTACCAGATCACTATGAAGAAGTACCAAAATCAATTGCCGAAGAAATTATTAAAAAAAGCGGTAATTAATTAAAAAAAGGTGGAAACAGTTGAAAAATTTTCAATTGTTAGATACAATATTAATTGAAATAAAAAAAGGAGGAAAAATTAATTATGGCAAAACAAAAATTTGATCGTAGTAAACCACACGTTAACGTTGGTACAATCGGACACGTTGACCATGGTAAAACTACATTAACTGCTGCTATTACTAAAGTTTTAGCAGAACAAGGCGGAGCACAATTCGTTGATTATGCTAACATCGATAAAGCTCCAGAAGAAAGAGAACGTGGTATTACAATTAATACTGCACACGTTGAGTATGAAACTGCAAAAAGACATTATGCTCACGTAGACTGTCCAGGACATGCTGACTACGTTAAAAACATGATCACTGGTGCAGCTCAAATGGATGGAGCAATTCTAGTAGTTGCTGCAACAGATGGACCAATGGCTCAAACAAGAGAACATATCTTATTGGCTCGTCAAGTTGGAGTACCAAGAATGGTTGTATTCTTAAACAAATGTGATATGGTTGATGATCCAGAACTAATTGACTTAGTAGAAATGGAAGTTAGAGATCTATTAAATGAATATGGTTTCGAAGGAGACGATACTCCAATCATTACTGGTTCTGCTTTAAAAGCTCTTGAAGGAGATCCTGAATATGTTCAAAAAATCAAAGATTTAATGGACGCTGTAGACGAATGGATTCCAACTCCAGAACGTGATACTGACAAACCATTCTTAATGAGTATTGAAGATGTATTTACAATCACTGGGCGTGGAACAGTAGTTACAGGACGTGTTGAACGTGGTAAATTAAATCTTAACGATGAAGTTGAAATCGTTGGTATTAAACCAACTCAAAAAACTGTAGTAACAGGAATTGAAATGTTCAAAAAGTCATTAGACTATGCTGAAGCAGGAGATAATGCAGGAGTACTTCTTCGTGGAATTTCTAGAGAACAAGTTGAACGTGGACAAGTTTTAGCTAAACCAGGAAGCGTTACACCTCATAAGAAATTTACTGCTGAAGTATATGTATTATCTAAAGAAGAAGGTGGAAGACATACTCCATTCTTCGCAAACTACAGACCACAATTCTATTTCAGAACAACAGATGTTACTGGTGTAATCGAACTACCTGCAGGTGTTGAAATGGTTATGCCTGGGGACAATGTAAGTATGACAGTAGAATTAATTCACCCAATCGCAATTGAAAAAGGAACTGAATTCTCAATCCGTGAAGGTGGAAGAACTGTTGGTGCTGGTAAAGTAACAGATATTATTGAATAATATAATAAAGATGAGCAAGACTCATCTTTTTTCTTGTAAAAAAGAAGAAAACGTGCTATAATATGATGACATAAACAGGTGATACTATGAATTATGAAGGGGAAAAATTTCTATTAAAACTATATAGGGAACTATATAACAAAGAAAGTGTAAAACATTCTGGAAGAATAAGTGATGACAAATATGAACTATTAAATAAATATTTAGCGCGTCTAGAAAAAACAGAAAAAGTATTTAAATCTGAAAAAATAGAATTGATAAAATACTTGAAAAAGAAATATTATGACAAATATGTAATCAAAGAAGAAGATATAGATAGCACAAGAGAAGACACCAAAAAAAAGATAATTAATTCTCAAAAAGAAAGTCTTGATAAATGGATTGATTATTTAATGAAAGAAGAAACAAATTACCCTATGTGGGTAAGATATTGGACATTTCAAGGAATGTTACAATTAGGAAAATATGATAAAGATAATAAGAAATTTACAAAACGCAGTAAAAGGACAACATTACCTTTTGTAGATATTAATCATGAAGCACTAGAAAAAACGATGAAAGAAGTAATGGCATTTCAAAAAGGTTGTAAAATAGAAGATAAAGATTTAGAAAAACTGATATCAAATGGAAGTTTTGGTAAGATATATGCTTATAACATTTCAAAAATAGTCTCCAATCAAAATAGAGAAACTACAGAAACAGGAATTTGGCAATCATTTATGCAAGGAGAGGAAATAAAACTTGCTGAGTCATTAGAAGAAAAAAACACTGGTTGGTGTATCACTAGTAAATCTATCGCCGCAAATTACTTAGAATGTGGTAGAATACACATTTACTATACAAAAGATAAAAGAGGTAATTACACAATACCTAGAATATGTATAAGGCAAGAGGATAGTAAAATCGCAGAAATAAAAGGTGTTGCTGATTCGCAAAATAATGTGGAAGATTCTATGGTAAGTATTACAGAAGAAAAGTTAAATAAATTACCAGGCAATAAAAAAGCTAAAAAACAGATTGAAGCCATGAAACTATTAGCATCGATATATCACAAACACAATAAAAATGAAGAACTATCTGAAAAAGAGTTAAGATTCTTATACCAAATTGATGGAAAAATTGAAAATTTTGGTTGGGGTAATGATCCGAGAATAGACGAAATCTTGAAAACAAGAAATTCCAAAATCGATATAGCCAAGATATTTGACTGTAATCCTGACAAAATATCTACAAAAAAAGAAGAATTGAATAATAATGCATATATTTATTATGGAGATATAGATTATGAAACCAATGATCATTACACTGTTCCTCCGATAGTTATTGGAGATATAAATTTGAAAGATTGTAAATCAGCATTAGGCTGTGAAAACTTACAATTACTTGCAGGCTCATTACTTGCAAGTGAGTTAGAAACTGCAGAATCATTTAATAGTCTAGAAACTATAACAGGAAGTGCAGATCTCAGCAATCTTAAAACAGCAAAAGGATTAGAAAACTTGCAACAAGTAGGTAAAACATTAAATCTTAAAAATATAAAAACTTTGGAAGGTTTAAATAGTTTAGAAGAAACTGGTACACTAATTTTAAGTAATACAGAATATTCTAAAGGAGCTGCTAGTTTAAAAGTAGTAAGAGGAAATTTAGATATTTCAAAAATGATAGATTTAAGTGATTTTAAAAGTTTAGAATTAATTGAAGGTAATCTCATTTGCTATGCATCAAATAGTACTAAATACTTACCAAATTTAAAAGTAAAAGGTAATCAGTATTTCTATCACATAATAAATATTCACAATATAAAGAAAAGAATTAGAACTATATAAAATAAATAAAAACATTTGCAATAACGTTTATCTTATGTTAAAATACATATAGTTATTAACAAGGAGGGTTACTAGATGAAAGAAATAGCGCAAGTCATTTTATTAGTATTAAGTGCCATAATAATCGTATTAGTATTAATGCAAAGTAGCAAATCAACAGATGTAAATAACATTATGTCTGGAGGAACTAGCGATTTATTTAAAAACAGAAAAGAACGTGGATCAGAATTAGTAATAAGTAGATTAACATTAATCCTAGGATTAGCATTTGTAGTTATCTGTCTTGTACTTTCATTTATATAATAAAAATATAGACTAGTAAATATTGAAGTGAACCCCATTTTGGACACTTTAAAAAAAGACTAGTTTTGTATAGAATAGAATCTCGAGAAAGGAGGTTCTATTTTTATGTCTAATAATAAACACACTAATGAATTTAAAAAGAAAGTTGTGAATGAATATGTTTCTGGTAATAACAGTTTCTATTCTTTAGAAAGAAAATAAAAAAGCAGGGGAAAGATTTAGCAAAATTAAAAGCAGTCATTGATACTTTGGTAAGTTATAAAGGACTTGATACGAAATACAGAAATCATAAATTAAAAGACAACAAATATTTCAAAAATTGTTATGAATGTCATATCCAGCCAGATTGGATTTTAGTATATCAATATATAAATGAAAATTTAATTTTTTTATTGGTTAATACGGAAATTCATAGTGAATTGTTTTAAGAGCTAACAAAAAGTTAGTCTTTTTCTTTATCTAAACTATTTCTTGTTTGTTTATAAAAGCCATATCACTTAATATCTTTTTTTTTAATAATATGATATCATATATATGGTGAAGTATTATGGAACAAAGAATATTAGAAATATTAAAAGTATCAAGAAATAATGGATTAACAAAAGAAGAAGCATATAAAAAGTTAGCATACACAAATCTATCTTTTGAAGATTTTGAAGAAGTTTTTGAGGGCTTAAAAGATCAAAGAAAAATATATCAAACAGGTAAAGATAGATACACTTTAAATCCCTTTAAAGAAGGGGAAGTTAAAGTAACCAAAAAAGGAACTATCTTAGTAAAAACAGAAGATGAAACAATAGAAATAACAGAAGATCAGTTTAATTGTGTAACCGGAGATATAGTAAAAATAAGAATAACAGACTTTAATGAACAAAAAGGAACTATTAAAGAAGTAATAGATAGAAAAGGTATAATTGCAGAGGTAAAAATAAAGAATAAAAAGAAATATGCAGTTACCAAAGATGAAAAAGAATATGAACTAAAAACTGATCAAAATGTTGTTGAGGGGTTAATAATAGGAATAAAAATAGAAAAAGATAGAAAAGATAAACATCCTATAGCAACCATAGATAGAGTATTTGGTCATAAAAATAGACCAAGATTAGATGAAGAAATTATTCTCTATGAAAATAATTTTGAGTTTATTTGGAACGATCTAATAAAAAAAGAATTACAAGATACGCCTTCTGAAGTAAAAGAAGAAGATAAAAAAGGAAGAAAGGATTTAAGAGATGAAGTAATATTTACTATAGATGGAGACGATACCAAAGATATAGATGATGCCATAAGTTTAAAAACATTAGAAAATGGCAACTACTTACTTGGAGTTCATATTGCAGACGTAACAAATTATGTAAAAGAAGGTTCCGAAATAGATAAAGAAGCCTATCAAAGAGCAACAAGTGTTTATATGAATACAGTAGTAAATCCAATGTATCCAGTGGATCTATCAAATGGAATATGCTCACTAAATCCAAATGTAGATCGTTTAGCACTCTCATGCAACATGGAACTTGATAAAAATGGTAATTTAGTAGATTACGATATATTCGAAAGTGTTATAAGATCAAGAATACAAATGACTTATAAAAAAGTAAATAAAATATTAAACGATGAAGAAACGCCTGTTGGTTATGAACCATATGCAAACATTTTAAAAGATCTTTATAACTTATCACTAATATTAGAAAAAAACAGAAAAAAAAGAGGCTATCAAGAATTTGATGTACCAGAAATAAAAGTAGTAACAGATGAAGAAGGAATTCCGACAGAAATTAAAAAAAGAGAAACAGGAAAAGGCGAAAAACTAATTGAAATGTTTATGTTAGAAGCCAATGAAACGGTAGCAACCTATGTTTATAATATGAATATTCCATTCATTTATAGAGATCATGATAAACCAAATGAAGAAAAACTAAAAAAAGTAACAAATGTTATAAAAAACTATGGAGAAAGAATTGAGACAAAAGGGAATTTATTAACTCCAAAATATATCGAAGACCTTTTAGCATCATTAAAAGATTCAGAAAAGAAAACAACATATAGTACAATGATTTTAAGAAGCCTAGCCAAAGCAACCTACGAAGCATACAATATAGGTCACTTTAGTATAGGAATTGATGTTAATAAAAAAGAGGCATACACTCACTTCACCTCTCCAATAAGAAGATATCCTGATACAACAGTTCATAGAGTGCTAAAAAAAATACTTCATAACAGTGTAGAAGATTTATATACAGATGATCACAAAAGAAAAATGATAGAAATAGCAAAGCATTCATCTGTCCAAGAACAAAATGCTGACAACTGTGAAAGAAGTTCAAACAAAATGAAAACAGCAGAGTATATGGAAAAATATATTGGAGAAACGTACGAAGGAAATATTTCAGGCTTTACTCCAAACTCAATGTTTGTAGAACTACCTAACCTAATCGAGGGAAGAATAGGCTTTAATACAATGGATGACTTTTATAACTATGATGAAGAATTAGAAATAATAACAGGTGAAAAAACAAATAAAGTATATCGCCTTGGGGATAAAGTAAAAGTAACACTAGTAAAATCGTCCAAAGAGTTAAGAGAAATAGACTTTGAAATGACAAAGAAGGTGAACTAATGGAAATACTAAATAGAAAAGCAAAATTTAATTATTTTATAGAAGAGGAACTAGAATGTGGTATAGAACTTTTAGGAAATGAAGTAAAATCCATAAGAGAAGGTTCTTGTAATATAAAAGATAGTTATGCCAGAATAAAGAATAACGAAGTATTTGTAATAAACATGTTTGTAAAAAAATACTCTCATACTGGAGAAGCATTCAAAGCAAATGAAACAAGAGAAAGAAAATTGCTACTTCACAAAAAACAAATACTAAAACTAAAAGAAAAAACTACTAAAGAAGGATATACATTAATACCTTTAAAAATATATTTCAATAAAGATAATAAAGCCAAACTACTTTTAGGACTTTGTAAAGGTAAGAAAAACTATGATAAAAGAGAAACAATTAAAGAAAGGGATATTAAAAGAAAGATAGAAAAAGACTTAAAAAGATATTAACGAAATTGTTAATATCTTTTTGATTTGTCAAAAGCAATTCAAAAGTAGTATAATAGAGTTAGTTATAAAAACTTAAGGAGGATAGTTAAAGATTTTTATAATAAGCGCCAGAACCAAAAAAGGTTGACGAGGTTAGTAGTTATCGAAGTTTTCGGCGGGTGCTACTACGGGTAACAACTCGTTAGAATATATATTAAAAAACAAAAACAAAATTGTAACAGAGTATATATTCAAGTAAGGAGGATTTATGTGTGGAATAATAGGATACGTAGGTAAAGATAAAAAGTCTCTCCACGTATTAATAAATGGTTTAAAAAACCTAGAATATAGAGGTTATGATTCTGCAGGAATAGCCTTAAAAGATAATAAAAAAATTAAAATAATAAAAGCCAAAGGAAAGATAAAAAACCTTGAGGAAAAAGTAAAAAATGGAATAGAAACAAACATTGGTATAGGGCATACTAGATGGGCAACGCATGGAAAAGCTACTGAGATAAATGCTCATCCTCATAGGGTAGGAAGCGTAACTATAGTCCATAATGGTATTATAGAAAACTATATAGAAATAAAAAATAAATTACTAAAGGAAGGATATAGTTTTAATTCGGAAACAGATAGTGAAGTTGCTTGTGCACTTATTGATAAAATATATAAAGAAGAACAAGATAAGTTAAAAACATTAAAAAAAGTAAATAAAGAACTAAAAGGATCTTATGCATTTGCAATTATTTTTGAAGATGATAATAAGCTTTATGCAATGAGAAAAGATAGTCCTTTAATTATAGGGGTAGGAAAAAACGAAAACTATTTAGCATCAGATGTACCAGCCATACTAGAGTTTACTAATAAATATATATTACTTGATAAGAATGAGTATGCGATAGTAAGTAAAACAAACATAAACATTTACGATAGTAAATTACAAAAGATAGAAAAAAGTATTAATACTTACGAAGCTACTAGAGAACAAGCAATGAAAAATGATTACGAGCATTTTATGCTAAAAGAAATAAATGATGAACCACTAGCATTTGAGGAACTATTAAAACAGTTTAATCTTAATAACATTGATGAATTAACAAACAGTATGCCAAGTTTAGAAAAATATGAAAACATAGATATTGTAGGATGTGGTAGTGCCTATCATGCTGGATTAATAGGTAAAAGCATTATAGAAAAATATGCAGACATTCCAGTAAATGTAGAAATTGCAAGCGAATACAGGTACAAGAAAAACTTTAATAATGAAAAAACGTTAACAATTTTAATATCACAATCTGGGGAAACAGCAGACACTTTAGCAGCCCTTCGTAAAGTAAAAGAAAAAGGATATGATACATTAGGAATAATTAATACTGTAGATTCATCTATTGCTAGAGAATCAGATAATGTTTTATATATCAAAGCAGGATGTGAAATATCTGTTGCAACAACAAAAGCTTATTCTGCTCAAGTATTAATATTAACACTTATAGCATTAGTAATAGCAAATAATAAAAAAACATTAAACAAAAATGAAATAAACAACATTTTAAAAGACATAAAAATGTTGCCAAGCAACATTAAAACCGAGATAAACAAACAAGAGCAGTGTAAAGAAATAGCAAATAAACTATATAAAGCAAAAGATATATTCTTTATTGGTAGAGGTATAGACTATGCATTATGTATGGAAGGATCCCTAAAATTAAAAGAAATATCTTATATTCATTCAGAAAGTTATGCAGCAGGAGAACTTAAACATGGTACAATATCCTTAATAGAAGAACAAACTCCAGTAATAGCTATAGTAACAGACAGTTCTATATCAGAAAAAACAATGAGTAATATTAAGGAAGTAAAAGCAAGAGGAGCAAAAGTAGTTTTAATTACAACAAACAAAATACTAAACAAATATAAAGAATCTCACATATATGATGCATTTATCACAATAGAAGATATAAGCCCGGTAATACACCCATTACATGTAGCAACACTATTGCAACTAATTGCATACTACGTTGCTAAAGAAAAAGGTCTTGATATAGATAAACCAAGGAATTTGGCTAAATCAGTTACTGTAGAATAAAGACTTAGTTTTTCTAAGTCTTTATTTAATTTATATTACTAGGTGAAGTAAAGTAAATGTTGGAAAATTTTAAGAGAAAATACAAGTTATGTAATTAATTTGTATTTTTTATATTCTTTTTGATAATATATAATCCAGTT
>CADBUX010000013.1 GCA_902797995.1 uncultured Erysipelotrichaceae bacterium
CAATTGGCAGACCAAAAAAGCCTCCAAATGGAGGCCGCCAGTAACCGGCCTTATAGGCCTTTACCAAATACCACCTCTTTTAGGGGTGGATTTTTATTTATAAAAAAAATACTACCTAAAAGAAGAAGGTAGTACAATGCTGTGATTATATTTATGTCTGTTAATCAGGCATTACATAAAGAATGTTGGAGCATTTGATTTTTGATTATTTACTTGCTCACTTTTTTTTGTTTTAGGAGTAGCTTCTGTATTTTCTAAAGTATTATCTTTACTATTTAAACCTTTTACTACTTTAAACATAGTTCTTGCATTGTTCCAAATAGGTTTAACTTGATAAAATACAGGAATTGCTTGGTTTATGACTCCTAAAGTTTTACTTGCTCCGTTTAGTATTCCAGAAAAAGTTATTTTTGAAGCATTTGCTGCTCCTGCGGTACCTGCGGCTCTGGCACCTCCAAATAAAGAACTGATTCTAGGAAGTGTAGTTTGTGCAGGTATACCTTGATGTGGCATCATCTGAATTGGTGCTATGTTTCTCATAAATGACGGATTAAAATTGTAACCATTGTTCATAGATTGGACCTCCTAGTATAATTTATGATGAAATGTTATAAAAAGAGACAAACTTTTAATTTTGTTTTTGAGAATTGACTATATTTTATGAATGGGTTAAAATATTATATATAATAGTGGAGGTATGTTATGAGTAATCAAAGTAATGAAAATAATACTAATAATGTAAATAATGTTAATAAAAGTAATAATAAGCTTAAGAAGACTACTTTTAAATATAAGGTAACTAATCAAAAAGGAAAGAATATAGTTGGTTATTTAGATGCTTATAATAAGAATGAAGTAATATCTTATTTAGAAAACGAAGGCTTTAAAGTTCTAAAAATAGATAGTCAAAGTTCTGTTTTAAATATGCAAATTGGTAGTAATAAACTTAAATATTCTGAACTTGAATTTATGCTTGCTCAACTTTCCACATATTTAAAAGCTGGTATTCCTTTGATTGATTCTATAAAAATACTTGAAAAGCAAACTGTTAAACCTGAAAAGAAAAGAATATATTCAAATATTATATATGAATTATCTAAGGGTGAATCTTTTTCAAGTGCTTTGTCTTTGCAAGGCTCTACATTTCCACTTTTGCTTATAAATATGGTTAGGACTGCAGAACTTACTGGCGATTTAACAGAGATATTAGATGATATGCGTAGTTATTATGAATCGATGGATAGGACTAGAAAGGAAGCAATTAGTTCAATGATTTATCCTTCGATACTATTTATATTTGCTATTGCGGTACTAGTATTTATTTTATCTTATGTTATTCCATCCTTTGTAAAATTATTTGAACAACAAAATGCGAAACTTCCTGGTATTACTAAGGTTGTTTTAGCGATTAGTTCATTTTTAACTTCTAACAAATATATAATAGTGGGAGTTCTTTTAGGAACAGTCCTTTGTTTGGTACTATTATATAAATATGCAAGAGGATTTAGAAAAGCTGTACAAACTATTGGTATGAAACTTCCTGGATTTGGTAAAATTATGATTTATAGAGAGGTTACTATGTTTACTAAAACGTTTGCTTCGCTTTTAAGTCACAATGTATTTATAACGGATTCTATGGCTATACTTAGTACAGTCTCAAATAATGAAGTATTTAAAGAAATAATAAATGAGTCTTTATCTTTGTTATCTAAAGGTGCGAAAATAAGTGATGCTTTTGAAGATAAATGGGCATTTCCTGTTGTTGCTTATGAAATGTTAGTAACTGGTGAAAATACCGGAAGACTTCCTATGATGATGAAATATGTTGCTGATTATTATGAGAATTTGCATACTAATCTTATTAAAAGAATAAATACTTTTATTGAGCCTCTTTTAATAATATTTATTGCTGTTATTGTAGGTATTGTTGTTATTTCTGTAATCATACCGATGTTTGATTTTTATGGAACTGTCTTATAGAGGTAATCATGAATACGTTTTATATAATATTATTTGTTATAATTGGACTTGTTTTTGGATCATTTTATAATGTAGTGGGAATAAGACTTTGTAAGGGTGAAAGTTTGGTTTTTCCTGGAAGTCATTGTACAAATTGTAATCATAGACTTGCTTTTTATGAACTTGTTCCTGTTTTTTCTTATATATTTTTAAAGGGTAGATGTAAATCATGTAAACATAAAATAAGTATTATGTATCCCTTGGTAGAACTTTTTACTGGTATACTTTTTGGTATTAGTTTTTATAAATATGGTTTTAGTTTGGAACTTATTTTATCGCTTCTTTTGTGTTCTTTATTTATGATAATAGTAATTACAGATTTAAATTATTATATAATTCCTGATAGCATAATAGTGTTTTTTGGATTTCTTATATTTATTTATAATATTGTTTCTAAAGGGTTTCTTGCTGCTTGTACTTATGCAGTTTATGGCCTTATTATGTTTTTACTTATGTATTTATTAATGTTATTTGGTAATTTTGTTTTTAAGAAGGAAAGTCTTGGTGGGGGAGATATAAAATTAATGGGGATTCTTGGTATGATTAATAAACCTTTAATTTCTGTTTTAGGACTTTCTATTGGATCTTTTGTAGCACTTCCATGTTCTTTATTTTTTCTACTAAAAAATAAAGATAAAATTATTCCTTTTGGACCTTTTATAGTTTTTGGTTTTATTATAGTTATGTTTTTAGGAATAGATACTAAATCATTAATTAGTTTTTTAGTTAATAATTAGAGCTTGTTGCTCTTTTTTTGTTGAAAAATTTTGTTAAATTGTATAAAGCATATTGACGAACGCACGTTTGTATTATATGATATAATGTATCAAAAAATAAAAGGGGATTTGGTATATGAATCAAATAGTTTATAATAATATAAAAATAGAGAATCTTATTTATGAAATAAGAGGAAAACAAGTAATGTTTGATTCTGATTTGGCAATGTTATACCAAACAGAGACTAGGGTAATCAATCAAAAAGTAAAGCGTAATATTAATAGGTTTCCGGAAGAATTTTGTTTTAAACTTTCAGATAAAGAGTATAAAAACTTGAGGTCACAAAATGTGACCTCAGTACCAAAATCAAATTATGGAGGTCGTAGGTATAATCCATATGTTTTTACTGAATCTGGTGCTGTTATGCTTTCTGCTATATTAAACACTGATGTTGCTGTAAAAACTTGTATAAAGATTATGGATGCTTTTGTTACTATGCGTAGGTATATGTCTGATGAGCTAATAGAACAACGATTTATAAATAATATAGTTATGGAGGATCATGAGTTATTAAAGCAAAGTAATAGAGATATAAAATTGTTACAGGAAACTTTAAAAAAGTTTGAAGAGAAGAAAAAGGTAAATGATATATTTTTTACAAATCAAATATATGATGCTTATTCTAAGATAAAAGATATATTTTATTTAGCAAATAAAGAACTAATAATTATAGATAGCTATGCTGATAAAACAGTACTTGATATGATAAAAGATTTAAATGTTAAAGTATTATTAATAACTAAATATAATAATAAATTAAGTAATTTAGATATAGAAAAATATAATAAACAATACTCTAATTTAAAAGTAATAAGAAATAATGATTTTCATGACAGATATTTTATACTAAATAAACAAGAAGTATATCATTGTGGTACTAGTATAAATTATGCTGGATCAAAAGTGTTTTCTATAAATATACTTGAAGATATATTTGTTAAAAAGTCTTTAATTAATAAAATAAATATGGTTACTGATAAATAATCATGGCACTGAAACAATATATTTGTTCCTCAGAGAAAACAGATGTGCTCACACTATATTTTATATCTATTACTTCTTGATCTTCATCAAGTTCTTCTAAAAAGTCATTCATTGCTTCTTCAAGGTCTTTTTCATGGGCTTCATCAAATAATTTTACTTTCATATAATCACCATTTTAATATTAATTAAAAAAAGTTTAAAAATTTGTAGAATAAACTTGCTAAATTATTTAAAACATTTATAATAATGAGATATGTTTTTATTTAAGGAGGAGGAATTATGAATAAGACAAAATTACCTGTTTTAGTACTTAAAAATATAATTCTTTTTCCTCATAGTGAAATAAGACTGGAACTTGAAAATGATAAAGATAAGGAGCTTATTTCACTTGCTGATTCTTATTATAATAAACATATTTTAATTATTCATCCAAGTAATGAACTTGAAGATTCAATTGATAAAACAAGTTTTCCTAGAATTGGAGTAATTGGTTATATTAATATGAAGATTGATCTTCCTAATAATAGAACTAGAATTGTTATACGAGGACTTAATAGAGTAAAAGTTCTTTCTTATGGATTAGAAGATGGGATAAATGTTTCTTTCTTTGAAGATATAAAAACAAGCGAACTTAGTACTACAGAGCAAATGGCTTATTCTAGGAGTTTAATTAAACAAACAGAATATTATATTGAACACTGTCCTGATGTTAGTAATAGTATTTTATCTGATATTTTAGGTGTTAATGATATAGATAAGATTACTGATATTTTAACTATGTTTATACCTGGATCTTATGAAAGAAAGCTAGAGTATTTAAATGAAACTAATTCTACAACTAGAGTTATGATGCTACTAGATGATATTAATTTAGAGGTTTCTATTACTGATTTGGAACAAGAAATAGAAGATAAAGTTACTTATGAACTTGATAAGACACAAAGAGAATATATTTTGAATGAAAAAATAAAGATAATGAAGGATGAGCTTGGAGAAGGTTATGATAAAGATCATGAGATTGACACTTTGAAAAACAAGCTTAATAATTCTCACATTCCCCTTTATGTGAAACAAAGACTTGAACTTGAAATAAAAAGATATGAAGCAACACCTGCGATGTCCTCTGAAATAGGTATGCTTAAGTCTTATATTGATACTTTATTTGCTCTTCCTTGGAATAAATATACTGAAGATAATAGTGATTTATCTTTAGCTAAAGAAAAACTTGATAAAACCCATTATGGTTTAGTTGAGGTTAAAGAAAGAATAATTGAATATTTAGCTTTAGCTCAAATGACTAAGGGTGTTAATAATCCAATTATATGTTTTGTAGGCCCTCCAGGTGTTGGAAAAACTACTTTTGCTAAAAGTATTGCGGATGCAATAGGTAGACGTTATGTTAAAATTTCTGTTGGGGGAGTTAATGACGAAGCTGAAATAGTAGGACATAGAAGGGCTTATATAGGGTCTAGTCCTGGTAAAATAATAGATGGTATAAAAAGAGCAGGGGTTTCTAATCCGGTATTTGTTATTGATGAGATTGATAAAATGACTAAGGATATAAAGGGAGACCCAGCATCAGCTTTACTTGAAATTCTAGATAAAGAACAAAATAAATTTTTTGTAGATCATTATATAGAAGAAGAATTTGATTTATCAAAGGTAATGTTTATACTTACTGCTAATTATATTGATAGAATACCTGAAGAACTTCTTGATAGATTAGAAGTAATAGAAATATCTAGTTATACTGAATATGAAAAGTTTAATATTTGTAAAAACTATATTATTCCAAATGGTATAAAAGAGTATGGACTTAGTAACTATAATATAGATTTTACAGATGATGCAATATTTAAGATAATTAGAAATTATACAAAAGAGGCTGGAGTAAGAGAGCTTGAAAGAAAAGTATATTCTATTTTTAGAAAACTTATAAAAAAAATAGTAGTAGAGAATCAAGAAACATTAAATATAGTAGATGTTGGTCTTGTTAAAGATCTTTTAGGTAATGAAATATATACTAATACAGTAAACCCTGATAAGGATAATATCGGTATAGTAAATGGTATGAGTTATACAATATATGGTGGAGATATTCTAAAAATAGAAGTTAATTTCTATGAAGGTGACGGTAAGATTATTACTACTGGTAGTCTTGGGGATGTTTTTGTAGAAAGTACAAAGATTGCTCTTAGTTATATAAAGAGCAATTATAAAAGATTTGGTATTGATTATGATAAGCTTTTAAAAAGTGATATACATATACATGTTCCAGAAGGTGCTGTTAAAAAGGATGGACCAAGCGCGGGTATAGCTATTACTACTGCTATTATTAGTGCTTTTACTAATTTAAAAATAAAAAGTAATATTTCAATGACTGGGGAAATTACTTTAAGAGGAGAAGTGCTTCCTGTTGGTGGATTAAAAGAGAAAATAATTGGAGCTAAAAAAGCCGGAATAAAGAAAATATTTTTACCACAAGGTAATGAAGAAGAGGTTAATTCTTTTGATAAGGAAATTACTTCTGATATAAGATTTATTTATGTTAATAATTATTTACAAGTATTTGATAATATAAAAGAAAAAAGTAAAAATAAAAAACAAGTAAAACATACTATTAAAGAGTAGTTTACTTGTTTTTTACATAATAACTTTATTATATAAATAAAAAGCATCTGATAACACAAACCCTGTGTTTTCAGATGCTACACCCAAATAAGGATTAGCATTTGACATTCACTTTCAAATGTATCCTTTTTTATTTTATGAAGTTTCCTTCATCTGTATACATTGTATCATAAATGTTTGTTTTTTACAAGTTATTGTGGTAAACTTATGTAGAACTATTTTTGAGGTGGTTTAATGAAAGAGGTTATTATTGATACTTTGATTGATTCTATTAAATTATTACCATTTTTATTTATTGCATTTTTATTAATAGAATTATTTGAACATAAGTTTAGTGAAAAGAGTAAGGAAAAACTATCTAATTCAAAAAAAATAGGACCAGTTATTGGAAGTATATTTGGTATTATTCCGCAATGTGGATTTAGTGTAATGGCTACTAATTTATATGCTACTAGGATTATATCTATAGGAACTTTAATAGCAGTATATTTATCTACAAGTGATGAAATGATTCCGATACTAATTGCAGAAAAAGCTCCAGTTAGTTTACTACTTAAAATATTAGCTATTAAACTTGTTGTAGGAATGATATGTGGTATTATTATTGATTTAGTTATAAAAAGAAAAGATAAAGAAGATTATCATATATGCGAAGATGATCATTGTCATTGTGACGCGCACTTCTTTAAAGCTTCAGTTAAACATACTTTTAATATATTTATATTTGTAATGGTTTGCACTTTTATAATAAATTCTATTATGGAATTTGGAGGAAGTGATTTACTTAATAAAATATTTTTAAAAGATAATTTATTTGCACCTTTTTTAACAAGTTTAATAGGACTTATTCCTAATTGTGCATCTTCTGTTATACTTACTGAATTATTTCTAAATAAAGCAATATCTTTTGCATCTTTAATTGCAGGACTTTTAACAGGAGCAGGAATTGGAATACTAGTATTATTTAGAACTAATAAGAATAAAAGAGAAAATGTTTTTATACTTTTAACGGTATATTTTATTGGGGTAATCTTTGGTATTATTTTAGAAATATTTACAAAAATATTATAGGAAGTTTAAATACTTCTTTTTTTTTGTTGAAAACCTAAAAACATTATGTTAAAATTATTATAGTATGATACTAGGAAGAGGTATTTCTATGGAAAGACTTAAAAATAAGAGATATGTTATTAGTTTATTTGTAACAGTTATAGGACTTATAGCACTTATTTCTGGTACTAGTTATGCTATTTTAAAAGGTAGTACAACTTCTACAAATGAACAAGTTATAAAAGCTGGTAGTGTAGAACTTAAATTAACAGAAAATTATGATAGTATTGATAATGGTGTATCTGTAATGAAAGATGTAGATGGACTTTTACAAGAGACTGTTTACGAATTTACTGTTACCAACATAGGTAGTGTATCTGCTAAATATGATTTAAAATTATTAAATGAAGCACCAAGTGGACAAACTGCTTTAGATGATCAGTATATAAGATTAGGACTTGAAGTAAATGGTCAAGAAATGGGTCCTATGGGATTAAGTAAAGTTAATAATGTAATAGATAGTAATACAATAGCAGAAAATGAAGTTATTAGATATAAACTTAGAGTATGGCTTGATAAGTCTAAACAAAGTGAAATAGAAGAAGTACAAAATAACAAAGCATATTTAAGCTTAAAAGTAGAAGCAGAACAATCAGAGTATGTCCCTAGAGTAGTATATAGGTACGGTACAGATCTTCTACATATCGGTTCTAATATTGAACATAAAACTGGAACTAAATGGATTGTAAAAGTAAATGGTGAAGAAAATTCTCAAGTTAATCAATTAGCACAACAGAACTTTGGAACGTATTATTGGGATACTCATCAAGAATGTGCATCTGCTATAACTAGTATGGGATATTCTGAAGGTTCTGAGACACCTCTAGGTGTTGTTACGTGTTCAGAAAAAACTGGTGCTTTTGGTAGTATTGATTATACAACTGATTATACAACACTAAATAAAACTTATTTTTTAAAGCATATTCTTAATGCAAATGGAAATATAGAAAGTAATGAAGTATGTTTTATAAAAGATAATACTTTATATTGCTTAAAAGGAGAAGTTAAAGAATTAGTTGACAATAAGTATTATAAACAAAATGAATCTTTATTATTAGATGTATTTGGACAGAATAATTGTACTATTGATGAAACTGGAATAAGATGTTCTGGATCTGGTTTCGAAATTTTCGCTGATGATACTGGTACTATTTTTGTAACCGTTGGTTCTTCTAATTGTCATCTTACTTATGATTGTTATTCACGTTGTGATAATGATTAGATTTATATTCAGTAAAAATCTAGTATGTTTATAGGCATTCCTTATGGAGTGCTTTTAATATTACGATTCTTCGAAATTGAATGTGAAAAGAAAAGTATTTCTTTCACACTTTTTCTATGCCATAGTTTAAATGTGACAATAGAGGTCACAGAAGGAGGAATGAGTATGATAAATGCTCAAATAATTAAAGAACAAAACTAGAGCTAAATGTGGTTAACGTTGGGAAGGTGAAAAAGAAAGGGAAAATAGTAAAAATTTTAAAAAAGTAAGTGTAAGTAAAAATCCAAAATCTAAAAAATAGAAAAAGTAAAAATTTTAAAAATTGATGTGAAAAACATGAAAAAAGGTATATAAAAGTCAAATATACCTTTTTTTCATGTTATTACTAATTAAAGCAATAATTTTTGCACACTCAATTTCGAAGAGCCTTATGTAGTTTTTTTGTTTTTTTTTTAAAAAAATCTAGGTGTTTTTAATTTTTTTGCTAATTATATGGTAGGAGGTGTTTTGTTTGGATAAAATAAAAGAATTAATTATATTTGAAAATCAAAGTGTTAAACTTGAAGTTAATATGAAAGATGAAACTGTATGGCTTACTCAAAAACAAATGGCTGAATTGTTTAATAAATCTAGAACTAGTATAACTATGCACATAAATAATATATTTAGGGAAGGAGAACTGGAAGAAAAAAGCAATGTCAGTTTTATTGACATTGCAAATTCGGATAAGCCAGTAAAAGTATATAGTTTAGATATAATAATAAGTGTAGGCTATCGTGTTAAATCTAAAAATGGTATTATCTTTAGAAAATGGGCAAATAGTGTTTTAAAAGATTATCTTTTAAAAGGCTATAGTGTAAATCAAAAAAGATTAGAACAATTAGAAAAAACAGTTAAATTAATAGATATAACTTCTCGTGCCTATGAAAGACTTGATGGAAATGATGCTAAAGAAATAATAAAGGTTATAGACAAGTATTCTAAGGGACTTGATATACTGGATAATTACGATAATAGAAGACTTAATAAGATTACTGGTACTATATCTGATAAAAAGATTACTTATGAACTTTGTTTAAGTATAATAAAAGAACTTAAATATAATGAAAATAGTAATATATTTGCTTTAGAAAGAAATTTGGGACTTGCTTCTATTATAAATACTATATATCAGACTTTTGATGGGAAGGATGTATATTCTTCAGTAGAAGAAAAAGCTGCTAACTTTTTATATTTAATAGTAAAAAACCATGTATTTATAGATGGTAATAAAAGAATTGGTGCATGTTTATTTATCTTCTTTCTATCTTTTTATGATATTTTATATAAAGATGATGATTTTGTAATAGATAGTAAACTACTTGCAGCGCTTACACTTTTAATTGCAGAATCAAATCCTAGAGAAAAAGAAATTCTTATTAGTTTAACTATGAACTTCTTAGTTTAGTTTTAGATAAATACTATAAAAAACTTTAAAAATATCTATTTTTATGGTATTATTAACCTTGTAGAAAGAAGGAATAAGAATGAAAGTAATATCAATTAATGCAGGTAGTTCAACACTTAAATTTAAAATGTATGAAATGCCTGAAGAAAAAGTTATAGTATCTGGATTATTTGAGCGAATTGGAGCTAAGAAAGGTTCTTATACTATTAAATATAATGGTGAAAAGGAAACTAAGGAACTTGTTCTTGAAAACCATGTTGAGGCTTTTAAAAAGCTTGTTAGAGTTTTAATTAATAAAGGTATTGTTAAAAACTTAAATGAAATTGGAGCAGTTGGACATAGAATAGTTCAAGGTGGATCTTATTTTTCTAAAAGTGAAATTGTTACTGAAGAAGTATATAATCATATAAAAGAGTTATCTCCACTTGCACCACTTCATAATCCTGCAGCTTTAAATGGTATAGATGCTGCGAAAGAAGTAATACCTAATGCAACACATGTAACTGTATTTGATACAGCATTCCATCAAACTATGGAGGATGTTAATTATATCTATCCAGTACCTTATGAATGGTATGAAAAATATGGTGTAAGAAGATATGGTGCTCATGGAACATCACATATGTATGTTTCACAAAGAATGAATGAAATTCTTGGCAAAGAAGATACAAAACTAATTACTTGTCATATTGGATCTGGTGCTTCAATAAGTGCTGTAGTAAATGGAAAATGTGTTGATACTTCTATGGGGCTTACTCCAAATGCTGGTATTATGATGGGAACTAGATGTGGTGATATAGATGCTACAATAGTACTGTATATGATGAATCAAACTGGTATGACTACTAAGGAAATGGATAAAGCTTTGAATAAAGAATCTGGACTACTTGGAGTATCAGGTTTATCAGATGATTCTCGTGATATCGAACAAGGTATAACTGATTTAAATGAAAGAGCTATTCTTGCTCAAAAGATTTATGTAAAAAGAATTGTTGATTTTATAGCTAAATATTACGTTGAAATGGGCGGTTGCGACGGTATAGTGTTTACCGCAGGAGTTGGAGAAAACTCAATTGAAACTAGAAGAAATATTATGGATGCTTTAGAAGTGCTTGGAGTTAAATGTGATGTAGAAGCCAATAGTATGCGCGGAGAAGAAAAAATGGTTTCAACAAGTGATTCTAAAATACCAGTATATGTAATACCAACAGATGAAGAATTAATGATTGCAAGAGATACTTATAAATTATCTAAATAGAATAGGAATGATTATATGTATAATGATATTTTTGAAGCCATAAAATCATATAATAATATTGTTATAGCAAGACATGTTGGAGTAGATCCTGATGCTATGGCTAGTCAAATTGCCCTTAAAGATTCAATAAAGTTAACGTTTCCTGAAAAAAATGTTTTTGCAATTGGAAATGGTACGGTTAAATTTAATTTTATTGGGCATCTAGATAAGGGAGTAGATTTTGATCAACTAAATGATATTCTTTTGATAGTAACAGATACTCCGGATAAAAAAAGAGTAGATATGGAAGAACTTACTCACTATGAAAAGAGTATTAAAATAGATCATCATCCATTTATAGAAAAGTTTTGCACTATTGAATATATTAATGATAAAAGATCAAGTGCTTCAGAAATTGTTTATGATTTGATTAAAAATACAGATTTAAAAATAAATAAAGAAATATGTGAAGAACTTTTTGCAGGGATAGTAGCAGACACTGGACGTTTTCTATTTAATAACACAACAAATGATACATTTAACGTTGTAAGAGAAATGATTGAAAATTATAAAATTGATTTTACTAGAGTTTATAATAATTTATATAAAAGACCTTTATCAGAAGTTAAGTTTTTTGGATTTTTAGCAAATAATATTTTAACAACTAATAATAGTGTTGGTTATATAAAGGTTAGTAATAGTGATTTGCTTTCTTATGGAGTTGATTCTGCTACACCAGGAAACTTAATTAATGAATTTAGTAATACTGAAGAACTTCTTGTTTGGTTAACTGCAACTGAAGATGTTAAAAACAACTTTATACGTGTTTCAGTTCGCTCTAGAGGGCCAGTTATTAATAAGACATTAGAACTTCATAGTGGTGGAGGTCATGCTTTAGCAAGTGGTGCCAAACTAAAAACCTTTGAAGATGTTGACTTGCTAATAAAAGATTTAGATAATCTTTGCAAAGAATATATAGAAAGTAGTGATAAATAATGAAAATTACAAGTTCTGAGTTTATTATAAGTGCAATGAGAATAAGTCAGTATCCCACTGATAACTTACCAGAGTTTATGCTTGTTGGGCGTAGTAACGTTGGAAAAAGTAGTTTTATAAATACCATTACAGGTAACAAAAAGATGGCTAGAGTATCAAATACACCTGGGAAAACGAGAAATTTAAATTTTTATTTATTAAATAATAGTTTTTATTTAGTAGATGTTCCTGGGTATGGTTATGCTTCAGTTAGTAAAAAAGAACAAAGAAAATTTGGACTTATGATTGAAGAATATTTAGAAAATCGTCCAAATCTTGAAAGAACTTTTATGCTTGTTGATTTAAGACATAAACCAAGTGATGATGATGTATTAATGTATAAATATTTAAAATACTTTAATTTACCTGTAACAGTTGTTGCTACCAAGGCAGATAAAGTAAGTAAAAACAAAAGACAAAAGGCTAAGAGTACAATTGTAAAAACACTTGAATTAGTGGAGACTGATAATTTAATACTTTTATCTAATACAACAAGGGAAGGTAAAGAAAAAATTCTAAAACAAATTGAAGACCTAACTATTGGAGAAGAAACATTATAGGTCTTTTTTCATACAATAAATTGGGTGATTTAATGAAAATTGTTTCTTCAGATGATAAAATTACAATTTATATATATAGGAATGAGATTATTGATAATATAAATGACTATATGAAGAAACTAATTTTAAAATTAAAGAAAAAATATCATATAGATATATATGGTTTTTATAAAGTAAATGTTTATAAAAATAATAAAATTGGTATGATAATTGATCTATTAAAGGAAGATGATATAGACTTTTTTACTGATTTAGTGGATTTAAAAATAAAAGTATATGAAGATAGTAATATGTATTTAGAGTTTAATGATTATTTTCTAAGGGAAAAGAAAAATGTTTATATTATAAATAATAATTACTATGTAGATATAAATAAGTTATCTAAAAAAGAATTATTATCAATGATAGAATTTTGTAAAATTATATATGGAGAAGAGTTAAATAAATTACCTTTAGGTATTAAATCATAGAATATACAAATATATGTATATTCTCATTTTTTTCGACAAATTTTTGTTTTTTTAAAAGATATACTGGTTTTGGTGATTGATTATGAAATATAAATTTTTAATACCTATAGCATTTTCTATTGCAATTGGTTTATTTTTTGGGAAAATATTTTTTGATAATTATGATGCTACGTCTTTAACAGTATTTGATGAAAAAGATAAAGTTTATATGTTACAAATTGGGGTATATTCTAGTAAGGAAACTATGGAAAAAAGTTTTAAAGATTATAGTAAACTTTTATATATAAAAAATGATGATGGTTATCATTTATATGTTGGAGTGACAAAAAGTAGTCAAATTGCTAAAAAGATTAAGGAACATTACGAAAAAAAAGGTAATAGTATATATGTAAAAGAAAATATTATAGATAACAAATCATTTTTATCTATTCTTGGAGAATATGACAAAATAATAGATATTACATCAGATAATGATCTTGAAGAAATAGAAAAAATTGTTATTTCAAATTACAAGGAGATGGTGTTAGAAAATGAATCTTAAGGAAGTACCAGAGAAAGAACGCCCTAGAGAAAAATTATTAAGATATGGAAGGGAGAATTTATCAGACTCTGAACTTTTAGCAATTATTTTAAAAACAGGAACAAAGGATTGTAATGTTAGTGAACTTGCTATAAAAGTAATAAAAGAATTAAATGGTATTGAAAATATAAAAGATATAAGTCTTAATAAACTTATTAAGATCAAAGGAATAGGAAAAACTAAAGCTATTGAACTTTTAGTATTATTTGAGCTTGCTAAAAGGATAAATAAAAAGAAAGAGAAACCTAGGGTTAAGTATACAAATCCTAAGGTTATATATGAAAATAGCAAGTATCTATTTGAGGGACTTTTGCAAGAACATTTCTATTGTTTATATTTGAATACAAAAAAAGAATTAATAGAAAGGAAGTTGTTATTTATGGGAACACTTAATAAAAGTATTGTTCATCCAAGAGAAATATTTAAAGAAGCATATCGCTTATCTGCGTCTTCAATAGTTTGTCTTCATAATCATCCAAGTGGTGACTTAACTCCAAGTAAAGAAGATATTGTTTTAACAGATTCACTTGTTAAAATTGGGCAAATAAATGGGATACCTGTAGTAGACCATTTAATTATTTCTGATGATGGGTATTATAGTTTCTATGAAAAAAGTAGGGTGATAAGTTAATGAGAATAGTGCATTGGTATTACAAGTTTTTAATAGTCTTTATTATATTTTTTAGTATGTTTTTTCTTCTTAATAGAAATATATCTAGTGTTGTAAACAAATCCAATTATAAAAACTATATGAGTTTTATAAGCACTTCGTTTTCTTATATTGATAAATATAATGTTTTTAAATATAAGAAGATAGTAAAAAGAAATGAACAATTAGAAAAAGAATTATTAATGAAGAATACAATAGATAATGAGAAAACTAATTTAAGTGAAGAAATAAAAGTGTTAAAGGAAACTATGAAACTAAAAAATACGTATTCAAATTATGATTTGGTATATGCAAAAACTGTAATTAGAAATAAAATGTATTGGTATAGTACTATTACTATAGATAAAGGAATAAATGATGGAGTAGAAGAAGGTTTTGCAGTTGTAAGTAAAGATGGTTTAATTGGAATAGTAAAAAGTGTTACTAAAGATTATAGTACCGTTAAACTAATAACAAATAGTGATAGAGAAAATAAGATTTCTACTATGGTTAAGTCTTTAGATAAAACAAAAATTGGACTTATTGAGGGTTACAATTATCCTTATATAAAGGTGAGTTTAACTACGGATGAAAATGGTATAAAAATAGGTGATATTCTAACAACATCAGGACTTGGTAATTTACCTAAAGGTATTTATATTGGAAAAATACAAAAAATAGAAAAAGATAATTATAACTTAGGAACAATTTTATATGTAGAGCCAAATCAAGATATGAATAATATTAACTATGTAGCGGTACTAAAAAACAAATGATTTATTATTTTATAACTATTATTTTAGACTTTTTATTTAGTGCATTCATATCCTCTACATATCAAGACATTAATATATTTTTTCCAGTAATTTTGATAAGTTCATTACCAGTAATTTATATTCTATTAAAAAATAAAAAACTATTTTTTATATTAATGGCAATAACAGGAATAATTTATGATACTCTTTTTAGTGATATTTTTTTAATAAACAGTTATTTTTTTATTTTATATGGTTTATTTATAAATAACTACTATAAAAAATATGATCCTAAAGTGTTAAATATACTAATAATATCAATATTAGGTATTGTTTTTTATGATGTATTTATATTCTTTATACTAATATTTATAAAGTATTCAAATTTTGAAATAGATGATCTTTACTATAAGATAATGAGATCTATTTTAATTAATATTATTTATGTATTATTATCAATAATAATATTAAAAAGTCGAATATTTGGGCATAAAAAAAGAAGTAAAAGAGGTTTAAAAAGACATTTGCTTCATAATATTTTCTAGGTGATAATATGGAATATAAATCTGTAGCTAAGTATCTAAATAGAAAAAGTGGTAATAAAAGAGAAGATAAACATAGTTTTATATATGGTTTTTTAACTAAAATAGCAATTTGCATAATTTTAGTTTTAGGATCTTTAGTATTTTTAAAATATGATAAAAATAATAAACAGATTGTTTATAAATGTTTATACAAAAATAATATAAGTTTTGCTACAGTTAATAACTGGTATAAAAAGCATTTTGGTGATATAACTCCATTTCAGGATTTAGTAAAAGATAATACAAAGTTAGTTTTTAATGATAATTTAGAATATAAAGAAGCTAATATTTATAAAGATGGGGTTAAGTTAACAGTTGAAAAAAATTACTTAGTACCAACACTTGAAAGTGGTATTGTTGTTTTTATTGGAGATAAGGATGGTTATGGTAAAACAATTATAATTGAACAAACTGATGGAGTAGATGTTTGGTATGGAAATGTAGATAACGTAAATGTAAGTCTTTATGATTATGTATCAAAAGGGGAATTCTTAGCAGAAGCAAATGAGAAGCTTTATATGGTATTTCAAAAAAACGGGAAGTATTTAAAATATACAGACTATCTTAAATAAAATATATATTCATCCTTTTACTTATATTTTGATTTTTTTGTCAATAGTAACAGGGATGTTTAAAGAATTCTCTATGGTGCTTTTAATTATAATAGTACATGAACTAGGGCATCTAACTATGGCTCATCATTATAAATGGAATTTTGATAAGATAGCAATTTATCCTTTTGGAGGATGCTGTAAGTTTGATGAAAAAGTTAACAGGAGTCTTAAAGAAGAACTAATGATTTTATTATCTGGGCCCCTTTTTCAAGTAGGGTTATTCTTTATTATTAGTATTTTTCAAGCGAATGGATTAATGACATTTAGAAATTTTACAATATTTAAAACTTATCATTATACACTTCTTATTTTTAATCTATTACCAATATATCCTTTAGATGGAGGAAGAATACTAAATATAGTAATAAATTATATAATGCCTTATAAAAAGGGTAATAAACTAGTAGTAATAATATCTTTTTTAATTATAGTAATTATGATGTTTTTTTATAGGAATTTAAATTTTACACTTATGGGTATATTATTAACAAGTGAACTGTTTTTATATTTTAAAAGACAGGACTATTTATATAATAGAATGTTACTTGAAAGATATATGGATAGATTTTGTTTTAAAAGATTAAAAACAATAAATAATAAAGATTCTATGTATAAAGAAAGAAGACATATAATTCTATTTAATAATAAATATATAACAGAAAGAGAATATCTAAAAGAAAGATTTAGGGTGAAATAATGAAAAAACTAATAATCTTTTTTATGATTGTTTTAATAATGATTCTATATATAGGTTGTACTCCAAAAGATGAATCTAAGGTGCAAGAAGTAAGTAAAGAAATAAAAAATCAACAAGCTTTAGAAGAAAGGGGGGTATTTATATCATATATAGATTATGGTGTTTTAAATGGAAAAAATAAACGAGAAATGGAAAGCATAATAACAAAAATGATAGATAATATAAGTGATTTTGGCCTTAATTCTGTGATACTTCAAACGAGTCCTTTTAGTGATTCTATATATCCTTCGAAAATATATAAAACATCACATGTAGTAGTTAAAAAAGAAGGTGATGAACTACCTTTAGATATTTTGAAGTTTTTTATAGATAAAGCTAAAGAAAAAAATATAGATGTCTATGCTTGGGTTAATCCTTATAGAATAAGGAACGAAAACAATATAGAGATATTAAATAAAGAAGCATATTATTATAAATGGTTAGATACAAGTAATATAGAAATAAGTAAAAAGGGGATATTTTTAAATCCTGCTTCACAAGAGGTTTTAGATTACATTACAAAGGGGCTTGAAGAGCTATGTAATAATTATGACATAAAAGGTGTTATATATGATGACTATTATTATCCGAGCGAAACAATCGATCTTAAAGATTATGAAAAAACAGATAAAAGAATAAGTTTAAAAGAGTATAGAATAAATAATATAAATAAATTAATAGAACAAAGTTATAATACTATAAAAAAGGTTAATAAAAATATTAAATTTGGATTATCTCCTGCGGGTAATATAGAAAATAATTTAGATAAAGAGTATTTGGATATAAAAAATATATTAAAAAGTAATAAAATAGATATGATAATACCTCAGTTGTATTATGGTTTTAATAATACATCAAAGCCCTATATAAAGACATTAGGGGAATGGAGTAATATAAATGAAAACAATCTTGATTTGTATGTTGCATTATCATTATATAAATCTGGTAATATAGATAAATGGGCTGGGCAAGGACAAAATGAATGGTTAGAAAACGATGATATTATAAAGAAACAAGTGCTAGTAGCAAGAAATGAAAACAATTATAAAGGATTTTATATATTTAGATATGATAATTTGTTTAATAATATTAGCAATGAAAAGCTAAATGCAGAAGTAGATAATTTAAAAAGTATAATTGATAGGTAATAAAAAATGGTCTTATTATTTAACTTTATCATAATGAGACCACATTCTAACAATAAATATTTCTTTGGTATCTTCGTAAACTTTATAAACTAATCTATGTTGCAAACTTATTCTTCTTAAAAATAATCCTTCTAAATTTCCTCTTAATCTTTCATATGTAGGTGGAGTTTGGTATGGATTATTACTTATCATATCTAAAAGATTTTTGGTTTTTTCTTCCAGTCCTGCTTGTTTTAATAATTTTTTATCTTTATCTGCTAATTTTGAAAAAATGATTTTATATTCTACCATTTTTCACCTTGTTTATAAATGCTACACTTGTTTTTGTCTTCTTTTAAAGCGGCTTTTACTGAGTCAACATAGCCTGGAATTGAATTTAAATAAATAGTTTCTTCTATATCACGCCAGTCAGATCCTGATATTAAAACAGCATCGTCTCCTTTACTATTAACAATATTAATCGGATTAAAACCTTTATTTACATCGGAGATTAATTGAAAAAGATTTTGTCTTGCGTTAGTTATATTTACTATTTCCATGTTTTTTCACCTCACTTGTGCACATTATAACGTACTTTCAAGCGTACGTCAAGTCTTTCTATTAATATTTTATACAAATTATTAACAATAATGCATTATTGTTGTTAATTCTGTACTAAAAAAAGTAGATATCTACTTTTTAATTTATTGTTCTTGTTCTTCAAAACTATTTACTCTTAAAGAATTAAATATATTATCATCAAACAAATTTATTTCTTCTTCGTTATTTTGTAATGGTTCTATGATTCTATTTTGTCTTTTAGGAAATGATCTTTTTAGTGGACTTGTTTCTATATTTTGTTTTTCTTTGACATTTTCTTGTACTATTCTTTCAGATATATCGTCATATTCGTCATAGTCTACTAAACGTAATACTTCTTTTAAATCTGTTATTCCTTGTAATACTTTAATTAGTCCATCTTGAAGTAATGTTTTTACATCTTTTTTATAAATTAAATTTCTTAATTGTTCTCTTTTGACATTGTTATTAATAGCATCTTTTATCTCATCGTTTATCATAAGCACTTCTTGAAGAGCAATTCTTCCTGTATAACCATTGTGACAATGCTCGCATCTTCCGGCTTCATAAATTGTATTTATATCTATACCAAGTACTTTTTTAAATAATGTTTTTTCTGTTTCGTTAGCAGGTCTTACTATTCTACATTTTGGACATAATCTTTTAGCAAGTGTTTGTGAAATGATTCCTTTTAAAGATGAAGATAATAAATATCTTTCTACATCCATATCTATTAATCTTTCAATTGTTGTAAGAGAATTATTAGTATGAAGGGTAGACAATACTAAGTGTCCTGTAATTGAGGCACGTACTGCGATTTTGGCAGTTTCACTATCACGAATTTCTCCGATTAATATTATATTAGGATCTTGTCTTAATATTGAACGAAGTACTGCAGAGAAAGTTAATCCTATTTCTTGATTAACTTGAACTTGATTTAATCCTTCGATACTCATTTCTACTGGATCTTCCACGGTTATTATGTTAGTTTCTGGTTTATTTAGTTTTTGAAGCATTGAATAAACTGTAGTAGATTTACCTGAACCAGTAGTACCTGTTACTAAAATAATTCCATTTGGACTTTTTAACATTTCTATGATTTTTTTATAATTATCTTCAGTAAAGCCTAAATATTCAAGACCTTGAAGACTCATTGAGTAATCTAGAATTCTTATTACTACTTTTTCTCCAAAGCTTGTTGGCATACTAGAGACACGAAGATCTAAATCTTTACCTTCGATAACACTTTTAATGGCTCCATCTTGAGGTAATCTTGATTCAGTGATGTTCATACCTGCGAGAAGCTTAATTCTAGTGATTAGATTTCTTTTGTATTTATTATCAATTAAAGCATAATCTCTAAGCTCTCCATCAATTCTAATTCTAATTTTTAAATATTTTTCAGCAGGATCAAAATGAATATCGCTGGCATTTCTTATAACTGAATCAATTATTATATCGTTTACAATATTAACTATAGGTGTAGTAGTAAAATTAAATTCTCGCATCATAATTATTTCCCCTTTTTAAAAGTTTTATTAAAACTCTAGCATTTATTCTTTAATTATTATATAATAGTTTTTGAAAATAGGCAAGTAGGAGGATAGGTGATTTTATGAAAAAAAGAATTACTAATACTAAAGCTTTTGCTATGGCAGAACTTTTAGTGGTTTCTGTAATAATTCTTATACTTTTTTCAGTTTTGTTCTCTAATTATTTGCCTTTAGTTGCACAATATGAAAACAGAATTAATTATAATGACGTTACTGCAGAGTATGCATCGTTTTATGTAAGAAAAATATATAAGGATGCTATGGATGATATTGATATTAAAAATCAGATAGATGAAAAAATTAAAAATGGTTACTATACTGTTTATTCTTCTACTTATAATATTAAAGATTTTTCTTTTTTAAACAATTATCGTTTTTTAGAAGATATAATTTCAGAATATAGTATTGATGAAATAGTGATAACTACTAATGATTTATCTAGTATAAAAGAAAAATATGAAAGAAATAAACCATTATATAATTACATAAATTATTTACCTAAAACTGCTAATAATGATGATATGGAAAGATATAGAATAATTCTTAGAACTGCTTCTTTTGGTTATGCTGAAACAGAGATTTTAACAGATTCTAAGACACCTTTAAAATGTTTTAAAACAAATGGTAGTGTTATAACTGATTATTTATGTGGCAAAAATAATGCAAATGGAATGGATACTATTACTGATGTTGTTATTCCAAGTACTATTAATGGTAATACTATAACTACAATTGGAGAAAAAGCGTTTTTTGAAAAAGGTATTATAAGTGTTGAAGTACCACAAAGTGTTAAAGTAATAGAAAAATCTGCTTTTGAGAATAATTCTATTTCCTCTTTTGATTATAATAAAAATGGACTAGGGCTTAAAATAATTAATGATTTTGCTTTTAAAAATAATGATTTAAAAACGATTTCATTATTAGGAGATATAGAATATGGACAAGGAGTATTTACTAATAATTATAAACTTAGAAAGATAGATTTTAGAAGTGATGAGAATAATAGTATTAAAAAAATAAATGATTCTATGTTTTCTTTAGATAAAGTAGGAGATAAGGCTATAGATCTTGTTATTCCAAAATCTATCGAAGAAATAGGTAATAATGCTTTTTATAATATTAAATTAAATAGTTTAGTTTTTGAAGATGATAGCAATTTAAAAAAAGTTGGGGACTTTGCTTTTTACTTAAGTGAAGATGTAAATAGTCTTAATAATTGTACTTTGGTTATCCCTAGTGCTACTACTACAATTGGGAAAGAATCCTTTAAAAATCAGTCATTTAGTGAACTTGAATTTAAAAATAATAGTCCTATAACTATTGGAGAAAGGGCTTTCGATGGGAATAGGTTATCTAAAGTATTGTTTTCAGAAAATATATCCGAAGGATTAAACATATTTGGGGATTCTAAACTAGGAAATAAAGAAGGAGAATTATTTGTTAGGACTAGTAATATGAATGTTAACAATTTATTTGTTTCTGTAAACTGGTGTTTAATCTTATATGGAAATGAATGTAGTGGTAATCAGTTTAACGATACTACATATAGGTATTCATATAAAGAAATAAATAAATATATATCCTATAAAGGAGATGATACTTATTAATAAAGAATATCTTAATAATAAAGGTATGACTTTAATAGAACTTCTTGTTTGTTTTACTCTTCTTATAATTATTAGTTTAGGGATTTTTAACTTAATACTTGAAGTAAGAAAAGATTTGGATGATAAACAAATAATTAAAGATTATACTGAGCATTCTAATAATCTTAATAATAAGATTCATTATGATTTAATTAAAAATAAGCCTTTTGTGATTACTTATAAAGAAAGTGTTAATGATACGTGGATTTGTAAGTATAGTAATAATACTTTATGTAATGTAGAGGGTGACTTTTTTTCTGTTAGTAATGGTAGTCTTAATAAGATGAGTCCTTCTTTAGAAAAACTTTGCAGTGTTTATCCATGTGCTATTTATGGTTATATTGATAAGAATAATAGTATAAGTTTTAAAACAATTGCTATTAACGAAGGAGAAGAAATTAATAATACTAATATATATGGTATTAAATATGATGGTGTTTATGAAAGTATTCCAAATGAAAAGTATATTAATTTTAACAAAGATAAAACAAAAATAGAAATAGATGATAAGGGATTTTTTGTTATTAACTTTTCATTTAATATCAAGGGCAATGATAAAGATTATGGTTTTAAAATTGCTTATCCATTTATAAAATAATATAGATTATTATGGAACTTATTATTCCGTGCATGATTCTTGCTATTAGAAAGGGTAAATATTTTACCTTTTTTTTCTCTAAAATATTCATTATTTGAGAGTGGACTGATAGTCCTCCGAAAGATAAGAAAAAGCCTGAAATTACTAATTTTATTTTTAAATTTATATTCATTATGGATAAATATTTTAAACCTGTTGTCATTTCTAATATACCTGTAATTAATACTTGATAAAGATTATGGGGATTTTTGAATATTAAGTTAATTAATATTAGAAAAAAAGTAACTATTCCAAAAATACTCGTTAATATTTCTAATGAAGAGTTTATACTTTTAAAAAATATTTTAAATATATTTTCACTATTTATTTTATTGTTTAGTTTTTTTAATTCATCAATTTTTTTATTTTCTTTTATTATATACTTTTGTTTATTATAATTTCTAAATATTAAACCTATAATAATATTACCTGTTATGTGAGCTGTAATCAGAATTATTCCTATTTTTGTGCTTTTATAAAAAATATTGCCTACAGTATTTAATATAAATAAGGGATTAGAAAAGAATGTAAACATTAGTATTTTTTCAGCATCTTGTTCATTTATAATTCTTTTATCTAATAAATCACTTATATATTTAGCACTACTAGGAAAACCTGTAATCATGCTCATGAAAAAAACAAATGATGCTGATCCTTTGGTTTTGAATAGTTTACTTGTTATTCCTTGAAAAAAAGATCCTAAAATGTTTGGTATACCTAGTTCTACTAAAACAGAAGATATTATAAACATCGGAAATAATGAAGGAAAAATATTTTTAATAAAGAGATTACAACTAAATGTGATAATTTCAGTTAATGAACTAGATTTTATAAAGATATTAATAATTAAAATAGCAATTGTTAATAAAACTAAACTCGAGTATAACTTTTTTTTCATATTTCACCTAAATTCCTGTTATAATTATATTGGAGAGATTTTTATGATAGAAGAAAAAAAGACAAGATTTAGTAAAATAAAAAACAGAATTATAACTTTTTTTAAAAATCCTAGAGAAGTTATTTCTTTCTTTTTACCAATAATCGTTGCAGTTATTATGCTTATTCCGCTTCCATATTATGTAAAGTTAGGAGGAGGGACAATCAAACTTAATAATAAAATTGTGGTAAATGAAAAAGGTGAAAATGGATATTTTGGAGCACTTTATGTTAGAGAATCTAAAGCAAATGTTATGACTTATTTACTTACTTATATTGTTCCTTCATTTGATAGAGAAAAAATAGAAAATGTTACTGTAAATGAAGAAGATACTACTAATTATAATTATCGTGAAAAGCTTTATTTTACTTCTTCGACCCAAGCTGCAACGAAAGTTGCTTTTGAAAAGGCTGGAAAAGAAGTGAAGGTATCATCTTCAAGATTTATTGTTATTTATATAGATAAAGATTCTAAGACTGAGCTTAAAGTTGGGGATGAGATTATAAAAATAAATGGTACTAACGTTTCTGATTATGATGGAATGCTTTCTTTGATTAATGAATCATTAGATAGTGTTAATATTATTGTTAAGAGAAATGGAAAGAGTGTAAATACTGTTAACCATTTTATGAAAATAGATGGGGAAAAGAAACTTGGTATTGTTATTTCAAATGAAATAAAATATTCTAGTAATCCAAAAGTTAAATTAAAGTTTAATGGTAGAGAAGCAGGACCTTCGGGAGGACTTATGATTGCTCTATCTATATATGATAAATTAGTTAAAGAGGATATTACTGGTGGTAAAATTGTTGTAGGTACTGGTACTATTGACGTGGATGGCAATGTTGGAGAAATCGGGGGAATAAAATATAAATTAATGGCTGCTAAAAGAAAAAAAGCTGATATTGTTTTCGTACCTTTTGCTAATTATCCTGAAGCTAAAAGTATTAGTGTAAAAAAAGAATATAAGTTTAAACTTGTACCTGTTAAGACTTTTGATGATGCTGTAAATTATTTGAAAAAATAGAAAAAGTATGAAATGAATATATTGAGATTTGATAATGCAAGTAATAGTATTTACTTGTATTTTTGTTTATAAAACTATATAATTATAGTGTATTAAGGAGTGATATTATGAAATATTTTTTTGCAGGTATTGAAGGGTCTGGTATGGCATCACTTGCTTCAATGCTTCATGATTCTGGAAATTTTGTTATAGGGTGTGATGATGCTAAGACTTATTCTTTTACTATGGTAGAACTTAATAAAAGGAATATTCCTGTTTATAAAGATGCTGAAAAGTTAGAAAGTGATATGATTTTTGTATATACCGGAGCTCTTTCTAAAGAGCATTACGCAATAAAAAAAGCAAAAGAACTTGGTTGTGAGATGTACGAATATTATGAAATGGTCGGTAAACTTACTCGTAAGTATGACACTATTTGTATAAGTGGTACTCATGGAAAAACTACTACAACTGCAATGCTTTCACATGTGCTTGAAAGTACTATTGGTACTAATTATTTAATTGGAGATGGTACTGGTTATGTGAATAAAAATTCTAATAATTTTGTAGTTGAATCATGTGAGTTTAGGAGACATTTTTTAAACTATACTCCAAAATATGCTGTTATTACGAATATCTTTTTAGACCATGTTGATTACTATAAAGACATTGATGATGTTATATCTGCTTTTCAAGAATTTGTAAATAACACTAAAGAGAAAGTAATTGCTTGTGGTGATAATGAAAATGTTAGAAAGCTAAAAAGTGATAAAATAGTTTACTATGGATTTGATGAAAGTAATGATGTACACGGGGTTATTAAAGAATTAAGAGAAGACGGAAGTAATTTTGATGTTTATATAGATGGAGAATTATTCGGTAATTTTAATATAAATATTTTTGGGGAACATATGATACTTAATGCGCTTGCATGTATATATGTTTCGTATTTAGAAGGTATTTCTAAAGAAGATATTACTAAATATTTAAATGATTTTCATGGTGCTAAAAGAAGATTTAGTGAAGAAAAAATTAAAGATGTAATTTTAGTAGATGACTATGCACATCATCCAAATGAGGTTGCAACAGTACTTAAAACTGCAAGACAAAAATATCCAGATAAGGAACTTGTTCCTGTGCTTATTCCTTATACTATATCTAGAACAGAAGCTTTTTATAAAGAATTTGCGGATGTTTTAAAGACTGCTGATAAAGTTTATGTTACTGATATAGAACCTGCTCGTGAAAATCCTAAAGATTATCCTGGTGTTACATCAGATTTAATTATTAATGAAATACCTGGTGCAGAACATATTTCAGCAGATGAGATAAGTAAATTGTATAAACATAAAAATGCCGTTATACCTTTTATGGGATGTAAAGATCCAACATGGCTTATAGATGCTTATAAAAAGGGGTTAGAATAATGAAAATGTTAAATTTAGTAGTTGGTCCAATGGAGACTAATTGCTATATTTTATACGAAGACTCTAAATGCTTGATTATTGATCCTGGTGATGAAGAAAATAGTATAATTAAAAAAATAGATAAATTAAAACTTACACCAGTTGCAATACTTCTTACTCATAATCATTTTGATCATACTATGTGTGCAAATAATTTAAGTTCTTTATATAAAATTCCTATTTATGATCATAAAAATTTATTTGAAGGCCTTAAAAAAATTGAACCATTTAGGCTTGAAGTTATTTATACTCCTGGTCATTCTAATACTTGTTTAACTTATTATTTTAAAGATTATGATATGATGTTTGTAGGAGATTTCATATTTAAAGAAAGCATTGGTAGAGTTGATCTTCCTGGGGGTAATTATAGAGATATGATTGCTTCACTTAATAAAATAAAAACATATGACGATAATATTATTCTTTATCCAGGTCATGGTGATAGTACTACAATTGGTTATGAAAAGAAGTATAATAATTATTTAAAATAGTATAATTCAAGTACCGAGAGGTACTTTTTTAACGTCAAGCTTTTTAAAATTTAAAAATATCAATTGACAATAAACTTATTTTTAATATATTATAAATTTGGAATATAAATAAAGGAGTTGAGAAAATGTCTAAGTTGAGGATTAACCGTATAATTGTAACTTCTTTATTATTAGTATTGACTTTTATCTTTACAGAAGTAAATGCATTAAATTATGATACTTTAGATTCTAGAATTTATCAAAATAATAGTATTATCAATATTTCTAATAAAATGGATTCTATAACTAGAGAAAGATTTAAAGATAAGTATTTAACTGATATTGGAGAACTCTCTTATAAAGGATTAACTGTTAATCAATATAAAGAAATAGAGAATTTTGCTAATAATACTTTAGAAGCAAATAGTAATATTTCTGATGAACAAAAATTAGAGAAGTTTTATAACTTTATAGTAGATAAATTTTACTATTATTCTACACCTGAAAAAATAGGTACTTTATCAAGTAATAAAAAATATGATAATCCATACTATTTATTGACTGAAGAATATAATAAATATGGAAAGATAAGAGCAAGAAATAATGGATATGTTTCTATGTTACTTGCTTTAGTTAGAACTCAAGGTATTCCATCACGCATAGTAGGCGGATATTATAACGAAGAAGCTAGAAATGAAGATATTATATGGGGTGCTGATGTTAAAACTGGTGCTGTTAATCATATTTGGGTACAAGTTTATGTAGATGGAAAATGGATTATGCTTGATCCTGTTGCTGATTCATATAATACTTATGATGATGCTACGGAAGAGTATCACAATTCTTCTGAAGAACATGTGTTAACTTATTTTAATCCTGATGTTAGTACATTATCTAAGACACATATTACTTTTGCTACATATTCTGGAATTAAGAACTATAAATATGTTGCTAATCGATCAGAAAGAAGTAAATTATTGTCATTTTTAAATTATAAATATAATGGTGTTACTAACGGAAAAAGAATAAACTCTTTATATGATACTAGTAATTCTAATAGTTGGTTTAGTTCTTCAGATTCTTCCTCTAGGGTAAACAATTCAGGATATGTTACAGATATTTATTGGCCTTCTTGGAAATCATTAAAAGGAAATCTTTATTTAAATGGTTTTAGTAAGCTTAATTGTTTATCTGTTAGAAATAACAAAATTCAAGGTTTAAGTTTGACGGGGGCTCCTTTATTAAAGACGGTAAACGTTAGTGATAATAGTATAAAAAAAGTAGTAGTAAAAGGAAGTAAAAAGTTAGAGTTTTTAAAAACAACAGGAAATCCTTCGACTTATATTGATTATAATTTTAAAAATGCAGCAAGACGTGCTGTAGTAAAGGCTGACAGTGGGGGAACTGTAGCAGTTAGATATACTAAATCAAATGGTAAATATTATCATACTTTAATGGCAAAGGCTAATTCTGGATATAGATTTCAAGGTTGGTATCGTGGTAATACTCTTGTTTCTAAATCTGCAACCTATAAATTTAAAAATTCTAGGTCATTTACATATACTGCTAAGTTTATAAAGAAAAATACTAAAACATATATAAAAGTTTCCATCTCAAGACAAAAATTATGGTATTATAAAAAAGGAAGATTAAAATATAGTTCTAATGTAGTAACGGGATTGCGTAATGAACATGATACTCCAAGAGGTACTTTTACAATTCAAGGAAAAATGAGGAAGGTTTATTTAATTGGCGAAGATTATAAAACTTATGTTAATTATTGGATGCCTTTTAATGGACCATATGGGCTTCATGATGCTACGTGGAGAAGTTATTTTGGAGGTACTATTTATAAATATAATGGTTCACATGGATGTGTAAATCTTCCATATAAGACCGCTAAATATTTATATAATCATGTTCCGGTAGGAACAGTAGTTAAGATAGTAAAATAGCAAAAGTTATTAATAATTTTTGCTATTTTTTGTCTTATAGGAAAGTTTTCTATTCATATTAAAATTACATTGCTATAGGTTTACAATGGTGTCTAACTTTAATAATGTGTTGCTCTATTATTGCTTGTATTTATTTCATTGAAATTAAATTATTATCTTTGTTATTCAAACCATTAATTCCTATTATATTCTTATCATTTATCAATATTTCAAGTTCTTTTTTTGCAATATTATTGAGTTTAATTAATCTTTCACTTTGATTTACATTATTATCAATCATATTTGCATTTAAAATTTCTAAATTACTTAATACAACTAGATGTAAAATATCGGCGTAATCCCTAATGTTCCCTTTTAAATTAGGATTATTATCTTTCCATTCTTTAGCTGTCATACCAAATAAAGCTACATTAAGAACATCAGCTTCATTTGAATAAATAAATTGTTTTTGTTTTTCAGTTAATTTTGGAACTATACAATTTTTTATACTATCTGTATGAATTCTATAATTTGTCTTAGATAGGCTTCTTCTAACAGACCATTCTATTTTTTGTTGATAACTTTCATTATATTTTAGTCTTTTAAACTCTTTAATTAAATATAATTTAAATAAATTATCAATCCATGAAGCAAATTCTAAGGCAATATCGGAATGAGCAAAAGTTCCTATGCTATATTTACCTTTACTATATGTCATTCCAATAGCATTTACTTCTGTACACCATCTGCTTGGTGTCATCGTAAAAGACCTTTTAGGCGCTTCAACTTTAATTCGGCTGAATTCAGCCGAATTAAAATTTTCATTACTTAATTTTTCCCATAATCCTAAAAATTCTATGGTATCATAATTGCTTAACCATTTTTTTATTACATCTGATGGATTGGCTGGATTTTTATATCTTGCTAAATCGGTTAATGAAATATAATCTTCGTCGCCAATTCTCGTCACTCTAATATCATTTTCATTTACATTCATAATTGCTGTAATTTTTTCATTCATAACTATTTCTCCTCTCATTTTTTATAAATCTATTATTTCTAGGTTTTATGTCATTGTGTACAAAACACTTCAGCTTTTGGACTAGGTATTATTTCTATTAATCTAAATGTTGCTTTAGTATCTAAAGTATCTGTGTTTCTCATTTTGCCATCTTGTGCTTTCATTTTCAACTGGTGAGTGTTACTAATTGTTTTGTTTTTAAGCATTTCCAGTAATTTCTTGATTTTTGATAATTTGAATCAGTTAAAGCGCTAATAACATCTATTAACTGAAGTAGTATTATCCTTTTTCATTATCCAATATACTTCTTATTTCATTTCCTTCGAAAAGGTTTGATATCGTTTGTATTTTGTCTTTATTTTTGTTCAATATTTTCCTCCTTTATTTTAGTAATTGATAACGTATATCCAAATGGTTCTAGAATTTTTATTAAAGTATTTATTTGTGGGTGCTTTTTTCTAGTTTCAATTACTGCAATTATTTCTCTTATAGTATTTGAAGCTTCTCCCATTTCTTTTTGAGTTAAACCTAATTCGTTCCTAAGTTTAATAAAATCACATATTAAGTTATATTCTAAGTCAACTATTTGTTTTTCTTCTTTTATTGTATTCATTTATATCACCTCTTGTTTAATATACTAGATTATTATGCAGTAGTCAATAGACTACTTAAAAAATATATAAAAATTGTCAAAATTGCTTGAAATAAATATAAATAAAATATATAATTAAGTTATATGGTAAAGTGGTGATTTTGTGGATAGAGAAGTAAAAAGAAAACTAAAGATAACGATTTTTGGAATACTGGGAATGATATCACTAATAGTAGGGATATCTTTTGCAGTGTTTTCAGTAAATTTAACAGGAAGACAAACACAAAGTATAAATACAGGATGTTTAAAAATAGAAATGAGTGATAATGGAGCATTAAGTCTTAATGATGCATATCCAATTACTGATGATGAAGGACTTGCTAGTGATCCTTATACATATACAATAGAGAATACGTGCACGGTAGATGCTTTTTATGAAGCGACACTTAATGTAATGAGTGGTTCTAATACAAGTAATTTATCTAAAGTAAAAGTGGCTTTAGATGGTGACTCTTATTTAAAACCAACAATTGAAAGTAGTTTACCTTTAGGAACTCTTTTAGAAGAAGAAGCTAATGTAATACAAACATATAAATTAGATGAAGGATTCTTAAGAGTGGGTGAGAGAAAAACATTTAATCTAAGAATATGGATAGATTATGATGTTGAAGAAATAAGCGGAAAAATAGAGAATAAAGTAATAATAAATTCAGAAGCAAGAAATAATAATACACTTGTATATAACACAAATAGTGCTGCATATTTTTCGGGAAATAAGCAAACACTTTTGAAAAACAATAATTATAAACAAGTAGCAAGTACAAGTGGTATAGTAGAAGCAAAAGATGGAAATAACACTAAATATTTTTATAGAGGTAATCCAAGTAATAGTATATCGTTTGGATCATATAACGTAGATAGTAATGGACATAGTGCAGGAGAAGCTATGACGTGGAAGATACTTAGTACAAATAATGATGGAAGTATAAATTTGATACTTGAAGATTCCATAGGAAATAGTACATATGAAAATGTAAATAACTTGCTTACAAGTTTTTATAACACACACCTGCAAGATGAAGAAAGTTATATCAAAACGGATAGTACTTTCTGTAAGGAAGGTGCAACAAGTGGTGAATATTTAGCTAAGTTAAGAGCAGAAAACAATAATCCAAGTAGTAAATGTAATGGAAATAGTGTATTTACAAAGATAGGGCTTCCAACAGTAGATGAGTTAATGTATGCAGGAGGAGTTCTTGATACAAAAAATCAAAACTTTTATTTATATAACGGAGGAAGTTTTTTAACAGGAACAAGTGCAAGTGGAAGTACAGTATATGCATCAAATGTTAATAAATCAATTGAAGAAGTAAGTGCAAGTACATCAGTTGGAGTAAGACCAGTTATAACGGTAAAAGCTGATACGATGCTTTCAGGAGCTGGTACAGATGCTAGTCCATATTATGTAACTGGTAAATATTCAAGTCCACATACAGCAAGTACAGATAATGTAAAACCAGTTATAACATATGCAAGAGTAGACGAAAAATGGAGTAAAACTAATAAAACAATAGAAATAAGTGCAAAAGATAATGTGGCAATTGAAGGATACCTGGTTAAGAATAATAGTTCAGCACCAAGTGCAAATGATAGTGGATGGGAAATAACAACAAGTACAAAATATACAACAGTAAATACATATGATAATGGAACATATTATGTGTTTGCAAAAGATGCTGCTGGTAATGTTTCTTTAGGAGAGAAAGTAGTAATTGGAAGAGTTGATAAGACAGCACCAACATGCAGTATAAGAGTTAATAGTAATCCTGATAATACTTTATATAAAACACTTACAATATTATCAGATGATACTAATATAGACTTAAAAGGATATAGCTGGGATGACGACGAAGATATAACAACATCAACAAGAAAAATTGGAGCAAATGGAATATATAAAGCATATTTAACAGATCTTGCGGGAAATAAAGGTAACTGTAGTGTTACAGTAACAAGTGTAACAGAGTTCTATACAGTAATATATAATGCAAATGGTGGAGTAGGAGAAGATGTAGAAGATGCAGTAGCAGTAGGGCAGGATTATACACTTATAAAAAATAAATTCACAAGAATAGGATATGGATTTGTAGGATGGAGTACAAATTCTAATGCAACAACAGCAACCTATACTGATAAACAAGAAGTAAGAGATTTAACTACATCTGGAAACACGGTAACTTTATATGCGATATGGGATGCAACTGCACTTGAATTTGAAGATAAAGAAATGAACAAAACATATAGTACAAGTGCTGAGACCGCTAGTATAACACCTGCAAGTAATGGTAGTGGAACTTATACATACATAGAAAAGAGTGAAAAGAATGCATCAGGAACAAGTACAAATTATATAAGTATAAGTGGTACAACAATTAATATAGCGGCTAATACCCCTGCGGGAGTATATACATATGTTATAACAGCAAAAGATAGTGTAACTAATGTTACAAAAGATGCAACATATACGATAACTATAGGAAAAGCTAACAGTAGCTTATCACTTAATCCTACAAGTGGAACATTAACATATGGGACAAATGGAACAGCAACAATAACAAAAACTGGAGATGGAACGTTATCTTGTGTAAGTAGTGATACAACAGTAGCAACATGTTCTATCTCTGGTACCACTCTTACAATAGTTCCAAAAGCTAATGCAGCAGATGGTAAAACTGCTACAATAACAGTAAAACTTGGGGCAGGCGATAATTATAAAGCAGCCACAGATGTTACATATACAGCTACAGTAAATAGAAAAACACTTACTTGTCCGAGTGCGCCAACTGATAAAACATATAATGGAGAAGAACAATTAAGCGGAATAACATGTCCAACAGGTTCAACTGCTGGAGGAACACAAAAGGCAACAAATGCTTCTACAACAGCATATAGTCAAACATGTACAGCAAATAGTGGATATAAATTTGCTAGTAGTTGTTCGGTAAATTGGAAGATAAATAAAAAAGCTGTAACGATAACAGCAAAGGATCAAACAGTAAATTATGGAACAGCAATAAGTAAAACAGTAAATGATATAACATCAAGTGGTTTAGTAACAGGACATTCAGTAAGTGCAATAACGCTTGCACAAAGTACAACTGCAGTAACTACAACAGGAAAGATAACAGCGAGTGCTGCAACAATAAAAGATGGATCAAGTAACACAGTAACAGATAATTATTCAATAACATATGCGCAAGGGGATTTAACAATTGAAAAAGTGCCAGCAACATGTCCAACAACATTTACAGCATATAGTGGTACATATGATGGAAGTAGTCACACAATTTCGGCTTCAGGACATAGTGGAGGAACACTGCAATATAGAACAAGTACAACAGGAACATGGTCAAATACAAAACCAAGCGCGACAAATGTATCTGATTCAAAAACAGTGTATGTA
>CADBUX010000014.1 GCA_902797995.1 uncultured Erysipelotrichaceae bacterium
AATCATCTTAACATATTCAGATATACCGCCTTCATATAAAAATTCATCTTTCTTATCAACTTCACGCTCATCAATAAGAATAAGTTTTAAATCACGATTTAAGAAAGCAAGTTCACGAACTCTTTGTTTTAAAGTATCATAATCAAAAACAGTAGTTTCCTCAAAAATCGTAGGATCTGGTTTAAATGTAACACTTGTACCTGTTCTTTCTATTGAACATTCTCCTATTTCTTTTAAATCATCAACTGGATGCCCACCATTTTCATATCTTTGAAAATATACTTTACCACTTTTATAAACAGTAACTTCAAGCCATGAAGATAAAGCGTTAACTACAGATGCCCCAACACCATGTAGACCCCCAGAAACTTTATATCCGCCACCACCAAACTTACCACCTGCATGAAGAACTGTATAAACAGTTTCAACAGTAGATTTACCAGTTTTTGGGTGAATATCAACAGGAATACCACGACCATTATCCTTAACAGTAATAGTATTTTCTTTTCCTATAGTAATTTCAATAGTATCACAGTAACCTGCCAAAGCTTCATCAATTGCATTATCAACAATTTCCCATACTAAATGGTGAAGTCCCCTACTACCTGTAGTACCAATATACATACCAGGTCTTTTACGAACAGCTTCTAACCCTTCAAGTACCTGAATCGCAGAACTATCATATTTTACATCTTTTTCATTCACTACTTATCACTCCTTTTTACAATTTGTCCTTCTTTTACAGTAAATACACTAGCACGTTCTATTATCCTGTCACTAATATTATTAATATCAGTAGTAGTAATAATGAATTGTATATTACTCTTAATAAATCTAAGTAAGTTCTTACGTCTTTCTAAATCAATTTCACTAAAGATATCATCAAGTAAAACTATTGGATAATTACCCTTAACTTCTTTAAATAAATTAATTTCTGATAACTTAAAAGATAAGATAGCAATCCTTTGCATACCTTGAGATCCATAAAACTTAAGATCCTCATCTCCTAAATAAAAAGAAAAATCATCCTTATGTGGTCCAAAATTAGTAGCACCCTTCTCAATATCTGAAAAATAGTTTTCCCTATAAAAAGACATATAACCTTCTTTACTATCAAAATTAATACTTTTTTTATAAACAACTCTAAGTCCAAAAATCTTCATAATTTTATAAAAAGTATTATCTAAATACTTATTAATATCATTAAAATACTCTTCCCGATAATCATAAATAAGCATAGCTCTATCAATTAAATTTGAAGTAAGTATATCAAGATAATTATAATCAATATTAGAGTAATGTTTTCTAATATATTCATTACGCATCTTTAAAATCTTATTATATTCATTTAAAATAACTAAATACTTATTATATAACTGACATAATTCAATATTAATAAAATTTCTTCTAATTAAAGGAGATTTCTTAACAATATCAAGATCATCAGGAGTAAACATAATAACATTCATATTAGATACATAATCTGATATCCTTTTTACATAAGTATTATTTAGTTTTACTTTTTTCTCATTATTTCCGTATAAAACTTCCATTTTTTTAAGAGAATTACCTATTTTTAAAGAACCTTTAATCTTGAAAAATAAACTACCTCTTCTTATAAGTTCTTCATCAGAGAATCCTTTACTTGATTTAGAAAACGCTAAACTATAAATACTCTCTAAAATACTAGTCTTTCCTTGTGCATTCTTACCAATAAAGATATTAACATTTTTGTTAAAATCTATATTAATTTTTTCAATGTTTCTAAAATTAACAATTTCTATTTTTTTTAGATACATATTTAAATTTTATATTTAAATCCCTCAAATTCGCACCAACTCCCAGAACTAGTACTCCAGTACTTACTATTACATTATATCACAAAAAAGGCATAAAAAAAACGATTTTTATACATTTAATCGTTTTTTTGGAATTTATCTTGAAATACCATTTTTTTTATCATTATCAGCTCTTTTCAAATTATCTGTTTTATTAAATATACAACCAAATCTATCATCAGTATTAGCAGTAGATTTAAGAACAGATAATTCTAAATTGCCATTTTCATCATATAAATCGCTAATATAATTTTTTTCAAATTTTCTGTCAGACATCATCCAATCATTACTAGCCATAGAATAACCTAAATCAGATAAATTCTTAATAAATTTAGAAAAATCAACATATCCTGAAATACGCCTATCTAAAAAAGCATTGACAGGTTCAGTAAAAAACATTGTATCAGATGAAGTAAGATTGGCTGAAACCTTAACAATAGAATCTTCTATCTTTTTTGATATATCATTATCAATATGTTTGCCATCTTTATCTACTACCCTAACAAAATTAAAATTAATAGCTAAATCAATATTACCTGGATAAAATTCACTCATTCCATCTCTTAATTGTGCTATTTTTGTAGCAATACCATGGGGAGTAATTTTATTATCTTCAGAAACTGATATACTATTTCTAGAAACCTCATCTAAAATATTATTAATATTACTTTCTTTAGGAAGCTCCTCTTCATTTGTAATTATAAACAAGTCATCAGTAGACTTAATTTCACTTTGCTTTTTCATTTCTTCTTTAAAAAACTCGGAACTTTTGATTTCACATTTTTCATCAAAATAATCTCTAAAGAAATTACCATACTCTTTATTAATTTCTTTAACTTGTTTCATATATTTAGATGCATCATCTTGATTAATTATCTGTTTAATTACCAATCCATCTGAAACATTAATCCCAACAAAATGAATTAATCCTTCATTATCTAAATTAATTATATACTTTGATTTCATAAAATATACCTCCTACATAACCAACCTCAGAATATATACATTCAATTAACTATACTAACAACATTATAAATATTTTTTCTGTATTTGTCTATAGTAATAATTCATTTTATGGTATAATCATATTACACAATAGTATAACAAACTAAACTAAAAATTATATAACCAAGGAGTTGAAAAAGATGGATAATAACTATTATATAAACAAGTTTAAAATGAAAATTAATAAAATGAGTTATGAATTTAACAGATTATATCAAAAATTACAAATTATAAGCTCAGAACAAATATATATTAGTAATATTTTTGAAACGTACAGAAATAAAGTATTTGAAATAGAAAATATGTTATTAAAACAATCTATAAACTTATGGGATGATGATTTTATACTAAGAGACGCAATAATGGTTACAATGGACTTAAAAACAGAAGAAGCAAAAAACATTCTATCAGATGCTGCTGATAGACTATCAAAAATGCCCACAATAGCCATTGCCGATAGAAATTTAAATAAATTACCCATGATGGTAATAAAACCAAAAATAAACAAATTTAACAAAATTAATGAATCAATTAGTAATTACAATATAATGAATAATTTGAAAGAGACACTATTAACTTATTACAACGACATTCCTATTGAAATATATAGACCTGGTGATTTTAACAAATCTTACATAAAAATGAAAAAATGTATTGAACAAATAGGATTAGACATCTCTTTAAAAGAACAAGAACAAGATATATTGAACTTAATATCAAACAAAGAAAAACAATGCTTAGAATATCATAATAATAATAATAATAAACAAGATGCCCCTACCACAATAGACTTTTTAGAAATCAAAGATAATATACAAGACACAAAATTAACATTAGAATCAATAAAAAAATACAATAATTATAACGAAATATCAGAAAATGTAGAAAATTCACATAAATCAAGATAAAATATTCAAATAAAGAAAAAGACACTTCTATTCAAGAGCTAATAGATGAGTCTTTTTTATTAATATTACTTTTATCATTTTAATCGTTTTTTTTACCATTTTTTCTATTACTAGAAATAGCATCTAACATATTACATCTAAATATTTGGTTTTTAACAGAAAAATATGGACAATCAATAATAACAGAGTCACCATTATTAAAAATAACCTTACTTTTCCTATTATGTTTCTCAATATTTTTAATGTTTTTATAAGAAATCCATCCAACATTATCAGATGCTAAAGCTTCTGTAGGAAAAAATATAAGTTTCTGAGTTTCTTCCACAATAACAGGAATCTTATAAACACTACCTAAAATGTTCTTAGAACCAATGATTCTTCCATCAAAACTACTTCCAAAATAATTACAACTATGTTCCATTACTTCATAAGGTGTATCGTTAATAATGTATTCATCATTCTTTTCAATTACTCTAGATTTATTCTTATCAAATGGAAGAATAGCAAGTGTTTCCTCATTTATTTCATATTTCAAAAAAATCACCCCCCAAAAAAACAAATTTTGCAATTGCAAGAACCTTATACCACAAAATAATGTCGAAAAAGATAGAAATTTGTAGAAAAAGTTAAAAAATTGCAAAAAAAAAGCAATATTAACAGTAAAATGTTAATATTACTAGTTTTACTAATAAGTTCTAATAGGTAAAATTAATGAAACAAGATCATCGCTATCATCATTTTTTAACAAAATAGGTTTAATTTCTCCAACAAATGTAATTATTACATCCTTTGTCTTAATAGTTCTAAGTGCATCCATCATATATTTAGCACTAAAACTTATTTTAATTGAATCAGAACAATCAACATTCATCTTTTCCTCAACTTTACCTATTTCAAGTGACATAGAAGTAATCTTCATTAGTTTATCTTTGATTTCAAGTGTAACAATATTATTATCATTATCATCATTTAATATACTAGCACGATCAACCATACTATAAAAATCATTACAATTTAGTTTTAATTCAAATAATGATTCACTAGGTATTAGATTTTTAGTATTTGGATAGGTACCATTAATTAGTCTAGACTGAAAAATAATGTTGTTGAATTTAAATATAATCTTATTTGAAAATAAATGAAGTTCTATTTCATCTTCTAAAGATGATAATAATTTCATAAGTTCACTTAAATTCTTACTAGGAATAATTATATCTATATCATTAGAAACACTAGTTGATAATTTGAATTTACGAAGGGCAAGCCTATAAGAGTCAGTTGCACTACATTCTAAACTATCACCATTTATTTTTATATTAACACCAGTAAGTACTATTCTAGCTTCATCTAAAGAACATGCATAATTAGTTTGACTAATCATAGTTTTAAAATCAGATATTTTCATATTAACAAAATCTGTTGATAAGTCTAAATTAATATCAGGATATTCCCTTGCTTCAATACCATTAAGATTAAATTCACTATTTTCAGTAAATATCATAATTTTATGATCATCAATAATCTCAATATTAATAAATTCAGAATCAAGCTTTCTAATTATATCTAATATATATTTACCCTTAATAACAATACTACCAGTATCTTCAATAAGTAAATCTTCTCCTGAATTAATAGAAGTTTGAATTGTAATATCATTATCAGAAGCAGTAATAACTAACCTATCCTTAAATAAATCAAATTTTATTCCTGAAAGTATTGGTATTATATTTTTAGTAGATATTGCTTTTGAAGCATTATTAAGAGCTTCTAATAAAACAGTTCTTTTAATTTTTAATTTCATATTATTTCCTTCTTTCTTTTTTTTATTATTTATATAGTATTTATATTATTACTGTTAATATTGTTAATAACTCTTAATAGCTAGTAATATCAACAGATTAATCAAAATTTAATTGTTAACTTATATTAACAAGTTTAACAAATCTATGTTAATTGCTTTTCAATATTGTGAATTGCATCGCTAAGATCTTTATTTATTTTCATTTCACGTTCAATTTTATTACATGCATGTATTACCGTAGCATGATTTTTTCCAGAAAATTCTATTCCAATGCGTTCAAATGACTCATCAGTTAGTTTCCTACATAAATACATAGCAACTTGTCTAGGAATAGCAAGATTCGGTGTCCTTTTTTTAGATTTCATATCCTCAAAAGATATCTTATAGAAATTAGCTACACTCTTTTGTATTCTACGGATATTATTTTGATCTGTAACAGCGTCTTTCTTAGTAAAATCTTTTAAAGCTTCCATTGCAAATTCTAAAGTAATATCAGTTACGCACATAATTGCAGAATATGCAACAAGTCTTGTAATAGACCCTTCCAGTTGTCTAACATCATTACCTATATTGGAAGCAATAAAGGATATAACCTCATCATTAATAGTGATTGCTTCCCTTTTTAACTTTTTCTTAATAATGGCAACCTTTAAATCATAATCAGGAGGACTAATATCAACTTGAAGCCCCCAAGCAAATCTAGTTCTAAGACGATCCTCAAGTACTTTTAAGTCTTCAGGAGATCTATCAGATGATACTATTATTTGCTTACTATCGTTATATAAATTGTTAAAAGTGTGGAAAAATTCCTGTTGAGTTTTCTCTGCCCCTCCAAGAAACTGAATATCATCAATTAACAAAACATCAACATTACGATATTTATTCTTAAAGAATTCTACATAATCTAAATTATTAGTATTGTTATTTTTACGAGCAAGTCCTGTAAAATCATTCATAAAATCATCACTAGTAACATATAAAACCCTTTTTTCAAACTTGTTTTCAATATAATTACCAATTGCGTGCATCAAATGTGTTTTACCAAGACCGCTATTACCATATATAAATAAAGGATTATATAAAGTACCAGGATTTTCCGCAACTGCAAGTGCAGCAGCTTGTGCAAATTTATTTGATTCCCCTACTACAAAACTTTCAAAAGTATAGTTTTTATTCAAGTTAGAAGAATGATTTTTAATATAATTAACATTAGAGTTTTCTTTAATAGAACTAGAATCACTAATCTTTTCAATTTTTTCTTTATCTTTTTCTAAAATATCCGCTACATTATCTTTTAGAATATACATTATGTTATCAACAGGAGTTGTTAATAAGTTATTAAAACTATTTAAAATAATATCTCTATAATTTCTATCAATATGACTTTTATACCACATAATTGGAATAACAAGTCTAACATTACTACCATCAATACCAATAAAATCAATATTTTTAAACCACGTTTCATAAGATAAAGGGTCGACAATATTACTGATATTATCTAAGACTTTTGACCATAATAATTTATCATCCATAACACCATCTCCCCACTAAAAATAAAGTATTTACAACCTAATTTCATTCTAATACAATTTAAAAAAACCTACAAGACTAAATAGAAATTAACAGACTTATTAACAGACTTATTAACAAGTCTTTTCCTTTAATTACATACTATAAAATAGTTTTTAACAAATTTCAAGTAAAAAGTTAATAACAGTATTAACAATTTAACAACACATGTTAAAACAAAAAATGTTAATTAACGTTAAAACGGTTAATAAGTAAAAAATCATTGACAACTCCCCTATTTTTCATATACAATAAAACCGATTAAGTTTGGAGGTGCATGAACTTGAAAAAAGGAACTTTTCAACCAAATAGCAGACGTATGAAGAAAAAACATGGTTTCTTCGCTCATAATGAAGCTGGTATTGTTAAAAGAAGAAGAAACAAAGGTAGAAAAAAATTATCAAAATAATAGTCCACTAAAAGTGGATTTTTGATTATGGAGGAATTATATGAAGAAACAAAGTATTGTTAAAAACTCAAAAGACTTTGATAGAATAATAAAAAAAAGACAAGGTAAAAGTAATAAGTACTTCATAATAAATAAAGAAGATAATAATGAAAATATAAATTTATTTGGTATAACATTTACTAAACATATAGGTAATGCTGTAACTAGAAATAAGTTAAAAAGAAGAATAAAGAGTATAATAGATAATAACAAAGAAATATATCAAAAAAGTACTACATATATAATAATAGCAAGAAAAAATGTACTTGATTTAAAATATCAACAAATGGAACAAGAACTAGTAAATCTTTTCTTAAAAATAAAAGGAGAATAATATGAAAAATAAAAAAATAGTAAAAATTCTAATCATATTAGTATTAATGATAACTTTAACAGGATGTACTCATATATTAAAAGATAAAGATGGTAAAGCAGTAAGAAATGAACAAACAGGTGGGGCAATAACAGAAAATATTATTTGTAAGCCAACTGATAAAAAATCAATTAAAATTTATAAAGACAACAAGGTTGATATAGAAAAACTACCAGATTGTAACAAAATAAAAATAACTGGAAAATACGAAAATCTATGGAATACATTCTTTGTAAGACCTTTGGGATACATAATAATAAAGTTAGGAAACTTAGTAACTTCAACAGCTATATCAATAATTATTATAACTTTAATACTTCGTTTAGCACTTTATCCAAATACAAAAAAAACATTAATGCAATCTGAAAACATGAAAAAAGCACAGCCTGAAATTCAAAGAATAGAGAAGAAGTATGAAGGAAAAACAGATAGTGAATCAATGACAAAAAAAGGTAGAGAACAAATGGCAGTATACAAAAAATACAATATTAAGCCATTATCAGGATGTTTATTTGCCTTTATTCAGTTACCAATTCTTCTAGCATTTTATGAAGCAATCAATAGGGTACCAGCCATTTTTGAAGAAACATTCTTAGGGTTAAATATGGGAACAACCCCAGGAACTGCAATAGCAAATGGATCATGGCAATATTTAATAATATGTATTATTTTAATCGTAATAACATATTTATCTTATAAATTAAACCCATCCATGACCAGCAATGACGCCTTAGGTTCACAACAAAAAATGATGGCTCCAATGATGACAGTATTTATAGGATTTATGTCATTCACATTACCAACAGCTATAGGCTTATATTGGATAACATCCTCAGCATTTACAATATTTCAAAATCTAACTATGAAAAGAGGTAAAAAGCATGAATAAAAAAAGTTTCACAGGTAAAACAAAAGAAGAAGCAATAACAAAAGCAATGGAAGAATTCAATGCTAAAGAAGATGAACTAATTATTATAGAAAAAGAAATAAAAAAATCTCTATTTAATAAAAAAGCAGAAATTGAAGCGATAACAAAAGATGAATTAAATAAAGAAATAAAAGACTATATCTTAAAAATAGTAAAAGATATGGGAATAAATGCTAAAATAGAAACCAAAACAAGAGAAGAAACTATTATATTTAACTTAATTGCACCAGAAACACCTATATTAATAGGTAGAAATGGTAGAACAATTGAAGCACTTCAAAATATAGCTAATCAAATGGTTAATACCAATTTAGGAACATACTATAGATTTATTATAGATGCAAATGATTACAAATCAAAAAGAAGGGCAAGACTAGAAAAAACAGCAAAATATACAGCAAAAGAAGTAGCAAAAACAAAAGTTGAAGCTCATCTTGAACCAATGAATTCATACGAAAGAAGAATAATTCATAATATATTAACTAATTCAAAAGACGTAATAACTGAATCTGAAGGTGAAGAACCAAATAGACATGTTGTTATAAAGCCAAAAGCCGAATAAGGCTTTTTTTTAATTAAAAACTGTGATATAATACACGAGAAAAAGGAAGGGATACCTATGAATGATACAATATGTGCAATTTCAACCACTTTAGGAGTCGGAGCTATATCAATAATAAGAGTAAGTGGAAAAGATGCCATAGAAAAGGTTAACAATATTACTAACATAGATTTAACAAAAAAACAAAGTCACACAATTAATTATGCCTATATAAAAAATAATAATGAGATAATAGATGAAGTTTTAATATCGGTAATGAAAGCTCCAAAAACCTTTACCACAGAAGACACTATTGAAATAAATTGTCATGGAGGTATAGCAACAACTGAAAAAGTGTTAGAACTCCTTTTAAATCAAGAAATTCGTTTAGCAGAACCAGGCGAATTCACCAAAAGAGCATTTCTAAATGGAAGAATAGATTTAACACAATCTCAATCAGTACAAGATTTAATAAATACAAAAAGTGATAAAGCAAGGGCATTAGCAATTAATAACTTAAAAGGAACAACAAGTAACAAAATAAGATCTTTAAGAGAAAGATTAGTTAAAATAATAACTAACATTGAAGTAAATATAGATTATCCAGAATATCAAGATATTGAAGAGATGACGATAGAAAAAATTAAAAATGAAATAGATAATATAGAAAGTGAATTAGAAAGTATAATTAAAAATTCAGAAAATAGTAAAATAATAACAAATGGTATTAATGTAGCAATAATAGGTAAACCAAACGTAGGAAAAAGTAGTATTTTAAACAAATTAATTGAAGAAGAAAAAGCAATAGTAACTAATATTCCAGGAACAACCAGAGATGTAATAGAAGCTTCCTTTAATCTAAACGGAATAACTCTAAATTTAATAGATACTGCAGGAATAAGAGAAACAGATGATATAGTAGAAAAAATTGGGGTAGAAAAGTCAAAAAAAGCTCTAGACAAAGCAGATTTAGTTCTTCTTATACTAAATAACAACGAAAAGTTAACAGAAGAAGACAAAAAATTACTTGAAATATCAAAAGATAAACAAAGAATAATAGTAGTAAACAAAACAGATTTAGAAAAAAAATTAGATTTAAATGAAGAAAATATAGTTTATACGAATACAGTAGAAGAGAATGGTATAGAATCACTTCTAAATAAAATAAGCGAAATGTATAAACTAGAACAACTAGAAACAAACGATTATTATTACGTTTCAAACATACAACAATTAAATAAAATAAAGCAAACAAGAAGAAACATAAAAGATATAAAGCGAGGGTTAGAAGAATCTATACCTATAGATATGTTAGAAATAGATCTAAGAGAGATTTGGCAAACTCTTGGAGAAGTAATTGGAGAAACATATACTGAAGAGCTTCTAGATAATTTATTTAAAAACTTCTGTGTAGGAAAATAAGGGAGAATAGTTATGACAGACAAAGAAAAAAGTAATAAAAAACTCAATAACCACAAAGCAGAAACAAATGAACTAATACCAATCATTGAAGGTATAATAAAAAATATAAGTAAAATAGAGCCAAATTATTCTCAAATAGACAATATAGTAGAAACATATAGAGACAAGATATATGATATTTATACAGAATTAGAAAAGAAATTGATAGATTTTTGGAGTGATGAGTTCTTAATTGGAGACCTAATAAGATATCATTTAGAAACAATAATGTATCATAGCGTAGAAGATTTATTATCCCTAGCAACAGAAGTTTTATCAAAAAAGAAAAGAATTTTCTTAGGAAAAAATGTAAATAATAATGTTTTAAAAGAATTAAAAGAGTCTAACAAATATATAAAAGATTATAGTATTAATAATAATATATATGACACATTAATATGGTACTATAGTAATATACCAGTCATAAGTTTTAAACCTAAAGAAATAATTTATTCATATATTAAAATTAGAAATAAATTAAAACTAATGAATATGGGCAATCTATTAACTGAAGAAAAAGAAAAAAATATAATAGCAATAATAGAAAAAAAAGAAGTAGAATGTCTAGAATATAGAAAAAAATACAATCAAATATTAAATATATTAAAAGAAATAGCAAACAAGGATGAAGAAGCAAATATACAAGATAGTATTATAAAACAAAGAAAAAAAGAGTATAAAAACTAAAAAAGATCCAAAAGGGATCTTTTTCTTGTTAAAATATGAAAAATATGCTATGATACAAGCGCATAAAAAGAGGAAGTGGTATAAATGAAATACGATATAATTGTTGTGGGAGGAGGTCACGCAGGTTGCGAAGCGGCTTTAGCTAGCGCAAGACTTAATAATAAGACTCTCCTAGTTACAGGAAATATTAATAATATTGCAGATTGTCCTTGCAATCCATCAATCGGAGGTTCAGCTAAAGGAATAGTAGTCCGTGAAATAGATGCCCTTGGAGGAGAAATGGGTATTAATGCTGATAAATCACTTCTTCAAATAAAAAAACTAAATACTAGAAAAGGTCCAGCAGTTTGGTCACTTCGTTCACAAATAGACAAAGTAGATTACACAATAAACATGATAGAAACTATTAAAAATCAAGAAAATTTAGATATAAAAGAAACATTTGCAGAGCATTTAATAATAGAAAATAGTACTGTAAAAGGAATAATAACTAGAGAAAAAGATGAAATAACAGCAAAAGCAGTAATCCTAACAACAGGAACATATCTAAATTCAAATATTTTAATAGGAAGTACTAAAAAACAAGAAGGACCTCATGGAGAAAAAACAGAATTACATTTAAGTAAAGATCTAAAAGAATTAGGTTTTACTATTCAAAGATTAAAAACAGGAACACCTCCAAGAGTAAAAAAAGATACTATAGATTTTACAAAAGCCAAAGTAGAAAGAGGTAGTGACGTACCATTACAATTCTCATTCTATGAAAAATCTAATTTTAATATAAATAAACAAGAAGATTGTCATTTAATATATACAACACCACAAACTCATAAAATAATAAACGAAAACCTAGAAAAATCTGCGATGTATGGAGGTTATGTTGAAGGAATTGGACCTCGTTATTGTCCATCAATCGAAGATAAATTAGTAAAATTTAAAGATAAAGAACGGCATCAATTATTTTTAGAACCAGAAAGTAAATACTATGATAGTATATATATTCAAGGATTTTCATCAAGCATGCCCATTGATGTTCAATATAAAATGGTTCATAGCTTGCCAGGGCTTGAAAACTGTGAAATTCTAAAATATGCCTATGCTATAGAATATGATGCAATAGATCCAACACAGTTAAAAAGATCACTTGAAACAAAAATAATAGAAAATCTATTTACTGCAGGTCAAATAAATGGAACAAGTGGTTATGAAGAAGCAGCTTGCCAAGGGTTAATCGCATCAATTAATGCAAATCAAAAAATAAAAAATAAAGAACCATTAATACTAAGAAGAGATGAAGCATACATTGGTGTACTAATAGATGATTTAGTAACTAAAGGGACAGAAGAACCTTATAGATTACTTACATCACGTGCAGAGTATCGCTTACTTTTAAGAGATGATAATGCAGATTTAAGATTATCAGAATATGGAATAGAAATAGGATTAATAAAGGACCAAAAAGAATTAATCTTCAAAACAAAAAAAGAAAAGATAGAGAATCTTTTAAAAGAACTAGAACAAACAATAACACCAACGAAACAAATAAATGAAATTTTAATAGAAAGTAACATCAAACCAATACAAGATAAAGTGTCTTTACATGATTTATTAAAAAAACCAGATGTAACAGTAGATAAATTAAATTATTTCATAAAAGAAAAATATCCAAAAGAAGTAAAAGAAGAAGTAGAAATAATGATAAAATATGAAGGATATATCAAAAAACAAATCGAAGATGCTGAAAAGCAAAAAGAATACGAAGATATAAAACTAAGTGAAGAGATAGATTATAAAAAAGTACCTAATTTAGCGCTTGAAGCAAGAGAAAAACTAAACAAAATAAAACCCACTTCAATAGGACAAGCAATGAGAATAAGTGGAGTAAATCCAAGTGATATAAGTGTTTTAATGATTTATTTAAGGAGTAAGCATGAATAGAGAAACATTAAAAAAAGAATTACAAAAGATAGGTATACAACTAACAGAAAATCAAGAAAAGCAATTAGAAAAATACTATGAACTGTTAATACAAACAAATAATTATACTAATCTTACAAGAATAACAGAAAAAGAAGCTGTTTATTTAAAACATTTCTATGATTCTTTAACAATAACAAAAGTAATAGATTTAACCCAAAACTTATCACTTATAGATATAGGAACAGGAGCAGGATTTCCAGGTTTAGTTTTAAAAATAGTATATCCTAATTTAAAAGTTACATTACTTGATTCATTAAATAAAAGAATAGATTTTTTAAATAAAGTAATAAAGGAATTAAATTTAAAAGATATAAAAACAGTTCACTCAAGAATTGAAGATTATAAAGAAGAACAATTTGATATTGTAACTTCTAGAGCTGTTGCCAAAACTAATATGCTATTAGAATTGTCCTGCAAATTACCAAAAGTAAACGGCTATTTTATATTTCTAAAAGGAAATATAGAAGAAGAATTAAAAGAATCAGAAAATGCACAAAAACTATTACACATAAAACTAATACAAAAAGAAGAATTCCTTCTTCCAATAGAAAACAGTAAAAGAACAATAATTAAACTACAAAAAACTGAGGAAATAAATAACAAATATCCTAGAAATTTTACACAAATAAAGCAAAAACCGTTGTAAAATTTCTTTTTTTGTATTAAAATGATAACATAGGAAAAGTATGTAAAAAGAATAGAGGGATAAAAATGAACTTAGAAAAAGAAATTTTTGATATATCTTTAAAGGATATTATTCCAAATAGATTTCAACCAAGAGAAATATTTGATGAAGAAGCATTAAATGAATTATCACAATCAATTAAAGAGCACGGAGTAATTCAACCAATAATAGTAAGAAAAGTTGGAGACAAATATGAAATAATTGCAGGAGAACGTCGTTTTAGAGCATCACAAATGGCAGGTAAAGAAACAATTCCAGCTTTAGTAAAAGATATCGATGATAAAGAAGTAGCAAAAATAGCGTTGCTTGAAAATCTTCAAAGAAGTAATTTAACACCAATCGAAGAAGCAAAAACATATCAAACAATCTTAAAAATAGATAATATTACTCAAGATGAACTTGCAGTAAACTTAGGAAAATCACAAGCAACAATTGCTAATAAACTAAGATTATTAACACTAGATGAAGAAGTTCAAACAGCACTACTTAATTCACAAATATCAGAACGACATGCCAGAAGTTTAATAGGATTAGCTAAAGAAAAACAAAGAGAATTATTACACAGAATAATAAATGAAAAACTAACAGTAAGACAATTAGATGAAGAAGTAATGAAATTAAATGGTAGAATGACAAATAATGAAGTAGCAGTACCAATTCAAAAACAAGGAGAATTACAAATGAATACACAAGTAAAAGAAGAAGTACAACCTACAATTTCAAATGGCTTAAATAATACAGTTCAACCTATACAAACCCCATTATCAAATATAGTGAATAATACTTCACAATCTGATCAATCTACAATACAAAATATACATAATAATAGCGAATCTCATTATGAAGAACATTTAGATGAAATAAAACCTAACACTTCATTAAATATAAACTCTGAAACACCACCAGTAATGGAAAACATATTTGATAAATTAAGAGTAAAATCTGAAGAAACAGAAGAACCACGTGAACCAAAAATAGATTTATCAAGTATTGCGTCACAACAAGCATTATCAAATATAACACAGACTCACCAAAACGATAATATTCAAGCAAATGAACAAGAAAGTTATAGTAACATATATGATTTAAGATTTGCTATTAATAATTTTAGACAAGCAATTCAAAATACAGAAAAGTTTGGATTTAAAGTATCAACAAGTGAAGAAGACCAAGGAGATAAATACAAAATAGTGATAGAAATAGATAAAAATCAAGGAAACTCTTAATTGAGTTTTTTCTTTTTCTGAAAATAAGTAAAAAACCTTTCAAAAAATATAAAATTTTGATAGAATAAAAATAGCGAAAAAAAGGAATAGGTGAAAGCAGTATGGGAAAAGTAATATCATTAATAAATCAAAAAGGGGGAGTTGGAAAAACTACAACAACCATAAACCTATCAGCATCACTTGCGCTTCTAGGAAAGAAAATATTATTAATAGATTTAGATCCACAATGTAATGCAACAACAGGAATAGGTTTGAATAAAGGGGACATTGAAAAAAGTATTTATAATGTTTTCAATGGAACATCTACTATAGATGAAGCAACAGTAAAAACAAAGTATAAAAATCTTTACGTACTTCCAGCTAACATAAATCTTGCAGGTATCGATATTGAATTAGAACAATCAGATATAATGCCTGGTGTATCAAAGGCTGAAAAACTAAAATATCAAATAGATAAGGTAAAAGATAACTATGATTATATTCTAATAGATTGTCCTCCAGCACTAGGAATAATTACAACAAATGCTTTAACAGCATCAGATTCAGTAATAATTCCAGTACAATGTGAATTTTTTGCATTAGAAGGTATAACTCAGCTTTTAAAAGCAATAATGTACACCCAAGCAAATTTGAATCCAAATTTAACAATCGAAGGAGTATTACTTACAATGCTTGATGCCAGAACAAATCTAGGTTTAGAAGTTGTTGAAGAAATTCGTAGTTATTTTAAAGACAAAGTATATAACACAATAATTCCAAGATTAATCAGATTAACAGAAGCCCCATCACATGGGAAACCAATTATAGCTTACGATCCCAAGTCTCGTGGATCTGAAGCATATTTAAATTTAGCTAAAGAGGTGATTAAAGCAAATGCAAGAGCAAACTAAAAGAAGAGCATTAGGACGAGGACTTGAAGAATTATTTAATATTGAAGACATAAATTATAACAAACTAGAAGAAAAAATAATGGAAACAGTGGATGAAAATGAAGTAAAAGAGCTTCCACTAAGTAAATTAAGAGTAAATCCATATCAACCAAGAAAAACATTTAATGAAGAATCTCTTAAAGAACTTGCAGAATCAATCAAAGAACATGGAGTAATTCAACCAATCATTGTTAAGAAAAGTATTAAAGACTATGAAATAATAGCGGGAGAACGTCGGTATAGAGCATCACGTCTTGCAGGAAAAGAAACAATACCTGCCATTATAAAAGATTTTACTGATGAACAAATGATGGAAATCGCAGTCCTAGAAAATCTTCAAAGAGAGGATTTAAACTCTATTGAAGAAGCACTAGGATTCGAAATGTTAATGAAAAATTTAAATCTTACTCAAGAAGCACTTGCCAAAAGAGTAGGAAAAAGTAGAAGCTATATCACAAATATGCTAGGACTATTAACACTTCCAACTAATGTAAAAGAATTAGTAAAAGAAGGAAAAATTTCTACAAGTCATGCAAGAACATTATCAAAACTTGAAGACAAAGAAAAAATTGAAGAATTAGCAAATAAAATAGTAAATGAAAACTTAAATGTAAGAGAACTTGAACAAACTACAAAAGAAAGTCCTAAAAAAGTAAAACAACATCATGTATCAAAAAATAGAGAATATGAACTATTAGAACAAGATTTAGAAAACTTTTTAGGAACAAGAGTAAAAATAAAAAATAAAAAACTAGAAATAAATTATGAAAATGAAAATGATTTAAATAGAATACTTGAAATAATTAATTTTAATAAGTAGGTGAAAGAATGAAACAAGGGTTTCTAAAATATCTAATTGATAAAGATATTCACTTAATAATAATATACGTAGTAATAGGATTTATAGTATATAACATAATAAAAACATTAATGGATAAACAAACAAAAAGAATAAAGAACAATCACCAAAAAACAATGCATAAATTACTACAAAATATAGTAAAATATGTAATCATAATACTAGTTCTAATTGCAGTATTAAATATACTAGGAATAAATGTTACATCAATAGTTGCAGGAGTAGGAATAGCATCAGTAGTTGTAGGACTAGCTCTTCAAGATATAATGACCGATATCTTATCAGGAATATCAATTGTCCTTGAAGATCAATTTGATGTTGGAGATTACGTAGAAATAAATGGATTCGAAGGAACAGTATTAGAACTTGGCTTAAAAAGCACTAAAATTAAAAACTATCAAAACACAGTAAGAATAATAGCTAACAGAACTATAACAGAAGTAACTAATTACTCAAAAGCAAATCCAAAGTTTGTTGTAGATGTACCAATTTCTTATGATATTGATAATAAAAAAGCAGATAAAGTAATAAATAATATTTTAAAAAGAATAGAAAAAGAAGTTGAAAATCAAAAAGAATCTGCACAGCTTTTAGGACTTAATAGTTTTAACGAATCAGATATATCATATAGAATATTAGTATCTGTAAAAGTAAATGAACAATTTGCATCAAAAAGACAAATAAATAGAATTATCAAAGAAGAATTCGATAAAGAGGGTATTTCAGTACCATTTAATATAGTAGAGGTAAGAAATGGAAAAAATATATAATATAGGAACAAAAGTAATCATGAAAAAAGCACATCCCTGTGGAACAAACCTATGGGAAATAACAAGACTTGGTGCTGATATAAAATTAAAATGTATAAACTGTGGAAGAATGGTAATGATACCAAGAATCGAGTTTAATAAGAAATTAAAAAAAATAGTAGAGGAGTAGATTATGGCAAGAAAAAAGAAAAATGGACCACTTAAATTACATCCAATAACTAGTTTCATTATTTTGATAGTAGCAACAATTATTTTAAGTGCAATTCTTTCATTATTTAATATAAGTGCATCTTATGATAGTGTAAATATAACTAATAATGAATTATCACAAAGTATTGCTACAATAAATAGTATGCTAAATTCTAAAGGCATAAAGTTTATTATAAGTAATGCTTCAAAAAACTTTGCTAGTTTAACTACACTAAGTACAGTAATAATAACCCTTATGGGTATTGGAGTAGCAGAAGAAACAGGATTGCTTCAAACAGTTATGAAAAGAAGATTAGGAAAAATCAATCCTAAATTAATAACATTTTTACTAATCTTAACAGCAGTATTTTCAAGTATAGTAAACGAAGTTGGTTATGCTGTATTAATACCTCTTGGAGCGTTATTGTTCTTATTTAATGGACGTAACCCTTTAGCAGGAATTATAGCAGCTTTTGCCGGAGTAGCCTTTGGTTATAGTATAAGTTTCTTTGTTGGAGCAACCGATATGTCACTTATTCCTTATACTCAAAGTGCTGCCAATTTAATAGATGATACCTTCTATGTTCAAATGACATCAAATCTATATATAATGATTTTTTCTGGATTAATAATATCAATTATAGCGACAATAATAACAGAAAAATACTTAGTAAAAAAAATAGGCAGATATGTCTCTAAAACAAAAGATGATTTAGATAGGACAAAAGAAATTGAATATCTTGATCTTCAATATGAAGAACAAAAGAAATTAAAAGAAGAAGAAAGTGAAAAGAAAGGATTAAGATATGCACTTATTGCAGCTATATCAGTTATAGTTATATTTATCTATATGATAATTCCAGGACTTCCACTTTCAGGTGCTTTACTTGATAAAACCCAAGAGGCCTATGCCTATCAATTATTTGGTGAAACATCATATTTAGAATCTGGATTTACTTATATGTTTGCTTTATTTATGATAATAACAGGTATAGCTTATGCAATTGGATCAAAGTCAATTAAAAGTGATAAAGAATTAGTTAAAAAATTAACAACAAGATTAAGTGAACTAGGAATTCTTTTAGTAATGATTTTCTTTGCATCACAATTTATAGCAATATTTAAAGAAACAAATATAGGTACATTAATAGTAATATTACTAACTAATATCTTAAAAGCATTACCATTATCAGGTATAGTATTAGTAATTATAGCCATGATTGTCATAGCAATATCAAATTTATTTGTACCTAGTACTATAACAAAATGGTCAATAATATCTCCGGTTTTAGTACCTGCTATGATGCAAATGAATATGTCACCACAGTTTTCACAATTTGTATTTAGAGCATCAGAATCAATGACTAATGGTATAACACCACTTTTAGCATATTTTGTAGTATATTTAGGATATCTAAATATCTATAATAAAGAAGAAAAAAGAGTATATGGTATACGAGATGGTATAAAACTAATGATGCCTTACTTAATAGCACTTTCAGTTACATGGCTTGCAATAGTAATTCTATGGTACTTAGTTGGTTTACCTTTAGGACCTGGTGCATATCCAGTACTATAATAAAAACAAGGAGGTAATAACATGAGTTTAAAAGCAGGAATCGTAGGCCTTCCTAATGTAGGAAAATCAACACTATTTAATGCAATAACAAAAAAAGATATTTTAATAGCAAATTATCCTTTTGCAACAATAGATCCAAATGTTGGAGTAGTAAATGTACCAGATGAAAGATTAAACGCTTTAGCGGATCTTTATCATCCAAAATCATTAAAACCTGCAACCTTTGAATTTGTAGATATCGCAGGAATTGTAAAAGGAGCATCAAACGGAGAAGGACTAGGAAATAAGTTTCTATCTCATATTAGAGAAGTAGACGCTATTTGTGAAGTAGTAAGATGCTTTGAAGACAAAGAAATAACTCACGTTGAAGGTTCAGTTGATCCTATAAGAGACGTAGAAATAATAAATCTAGAACTAGCTTTAGCAGATCTAGAAATAGTATCTAACAGAGTAGACAAAATAAAGAAAAAAGCTCAAACAACCAAAGAAAAAGAAGTCCTTATTGAATTAAGTGCCCTAGAAAAATCAAAAGAAGCTTTAGAAAATAATATACCATTAAGATTAATAAAATATGATAAAGAAGAACTTTTATCATTAAAATCATTTAATCTTTTAACATTAAAACCACATATATATTTAGCAAATGTAAGTGAAGAAGACATAAATAAAGATAATGAATATGTAGAAAAACTAATAGAGTATGCAAACAAAGAAAACTCAAAAGTAATAAAAGTATCTGCCAAAATAGAATCAGAACTTGCAGAATTAGAAGATGAAGATAGAAATGAAATGTTAAAAGACTTAGGTATAGAAAAAAGTGGTTTAGATAAATTAGTAGAAACAACATATTCACTTCTAGGCTTAAAAACCTACTTTACTGCAGGAGAACCTGAAGTAAGAGCATGGACCTATAAAGATGGAATGAATGCCAAAGAATGTGCAGGTATAATTCACACGGACTTTGAAAAAGGTTTTATTAAAGCAGAAGTTATGTCATATGATGATTTAATAAAAGCAGGAGATGAACAAAAAGTAAAAGAACAAGGCAAATTAAGACTCGAAGGAAAAGATTACCTAATGCAAGACGGTGATATTTGTCACTTTAGATTTAATAAATAAGCACAGTCTAAACAAAGATTGTGTTTTTCTTTTAAAATATGGTATCATAATAATATAGAAAAGAGGTAATTAAATGAGTACAACCAAAATAATGTTAGAAAAAGTAAAGTCAATTAATCCTAAAAGATTAAATCTTTTAGCAGAACGCATCGCTAAAGAAAATAATAAATCAGTATCATATGTAAAAAAAGATATGGTAAAAAATTTTTTAAAATATAAAATAGGGTATACAGACTATTTTAAAGGCAATTATATAAATCTAACAGAAAAAGAAAAGAAAAACTATGTAACATCAAAGAATTATATTAATATTTTAAGATATCTTAATCCAAAAGAATATAGAATAATAACTTTAAATAAATTAATATTTAATCGATTATTTAAAGATTACTTAAAAAGAGACTTTATAGATATAAGAACAGCAACAGAAGAAGAAATAAAGGAATTTATAAAAAACAAAGAAAATGTATTTGCCAAACCAATAACAGATTTCGGAGGACATGGAATAAATAAAATAAAAGTAAAAGATATTAAAAACATCAAAAAATTTAAAGAAGAAAGAATAAATAAAAAGCAATATCTCTTAGAAGAAGAATTAAAACAACACAAAGTATTAAATGAAATAAACCCAGAATGTGTTTCTTCATTTAGAATTATTACTCTTTATAATAAAGGTGAAATTCATACATTTGATCATGTAATTAGAATAGGACTTGATGATGATCCAGCATTAGCATGTTTTGATGGTAATATGAGAATAAATGAAGATGGGACTCCTGCAAGTGGTTTTTGGGATGATAATGGTACAAGATATGATAAACACCCTTTAACAGGATATGAAATAAAGAATTTAAAGAAAATTCCATATGTACCAGAAGCAATAGAAATGGTAAAAGAAGCAGCAAAACGAGTGCCAGAATTAAGATACATAGGATGGGACGTAGCAATAACAGAAAAAGGTCCTGCAATAATCGAAGGAAACGAATGTCCAAGTTATGGACCAACACAAAACTATATGCTTAATCCAAATAAAAAAGGACATCTAAAAGAAATAAGAGATATTATTGGAGAAGAATTTAAAAACATAAAATTAAATAAATAAAATTATTCAAATAGGGTATTTTTTACTTGAAATAAAACAAAAAAACTCTAGACAAACATATAATTTATTGTTATAATACAAAACGAGTAAAAAGATTTACTCCTTACTTCGAAAGAAGTCTTAAGTCCAAAAGGAGGTGTGACAAGTGAAAAAGTATGAAATTATGTTTATAGTTAAACCAACACTTGAAGAAGCTGCAATTAAAAAAGCATTCGAAGACATGAAAAAGGTTTTAACTGATAACAAAGCAACAATCGTTGAAGAAAAAGAAATGGGACAACGTGATTTAGCTTATGAAATCAAAAAACATAAAACAGGATACTATTTTCTATTAGTTACTGAAGCACCTGTAGAAGCTATTAATGAGTTTAATCGTATTTCAAACATTAGCGATACAGTAATTCGTACACTAATAACAAAATTAGAAGATTAATTATAAGAGGTAAAATATGAATAAAGTAATTTTAATTGGAAGACTTACAAGAGATCCAGAATTAAGATATACATCTTCAAACATACCTGTTGCTACATTCTCTTTGGCAGTAGATAGAACATTTACTGGACAAAATGGTGAAAGAGAAACAGATTTTATTAATATTGTTGTTTGGAGAAAACAAGCAGAAAATTGTAAAAATTATATAAATCAAGGAAGTCAAGTAGCAGTTGAAGGACGTATTCAAACAAGAAATTATGAAGACCAAAACGGTCAAAAAAGATACGTTACTGAAGTAGTTGCAGATAATGTTCAATTCTTAGATACAAAAGCTTCTCGTGAACAAAGAATGAATAATAATAGTAACAATGTAAATCCATATAATCTAGGAGAAACAACAAGCCCAAATACAACAAATGATATCCCAGAAGATCCATTCAAAGATTTTGGAGAAGAAATAAAGATTGAAGAAAATGACTTACCATTCTAATAAGGAGGATAACTATGGCAGAATTTTATAAAAAAAGAAAAAAAATATGCTATATGTGCGCCGGAAAAGAAATTAATTATAAAGATGTAGATACATTAAAAAAATATATTAATGAAAGAGGAAAAATACTTCCTAGACGTGTAACTGGCGCATGTGCAAAACATCAAAGATATATAGCAGGAGAAATAAAAAAAGCTCGTATAATTGGTTTATTACCATTTGTAAAATAATAAATTTAGATGCTAAACAAGCATCTTTTTTAGTACTCAAATACATTATTTCTTCTTTTCTAAAATAAAATGACATATCCCTATTTTTTTGATATAATATTTAAAGAAAAGGAAGGTAACTATGAGTATAAAAGAATTAAAAAGATTAATTACCAAAGAAATGATACTCTCTAAAGAAGTATTTTTAGTAGCTCATAACAACATAGATTTAGATGCCTTTGCATCAATGGCAGGTTTTTCTCTAATAGCAAAAAAATACAGAAATAAAGTATATATAATAATAGAAGATAAACAAATAGAACAAGCTACTAAAATAGCTATGGAAAAAATGGTATCTAAATTAAACATAATAAATATAAAAGAAGCAAAAAGTTTAATAACAAATAAATCAATTCTCTTTATCCTAGATACTAACAAACTAAGTAGAATATGTGTTAAAGATATAATAGATAGTTTTAAAACAGTAACAGTAATAGATCACCATACAAAAACACCAGATACAATAAATAACGCCAATTTATATATAGATGAGAGAGCAACCTCAGCTTGTGAAATGGTAGCAGAACTTTTATACAGTTTTAGAGTAAAAGTTCCAAAAAGTTATGCAACGATACTTCTCGGAGGAATAGTTTTAGATACTAATAACTTTATGTATAAAATGACTAGACAATCTTTTTATTATTGTTATTATCTATCCACCAAAGGAGCAGATGTAAATGAAGCACAGATGTACTTTAAGCAAGACCTACAAGACTACGTAAATAGAGCTAAAATGGTTTCAAATACTAGAATAATGGGAGAAGTAGCTATAGCAACAGGTACAAGAGGTAAAATATATACAACTCCAGAACTTGCTAAAACGGCAGATATTCTTTTAGAGTTTAAAGGAATTAAAACATCATTTGCTATAGGACATATTGATAAAGACAAGGTAGGAATAAGCACAAGATCAATTAAGACAATAAATGCCGGAAAACTTATGGAAACATTTGGAGGAGGGGGCAGCAAAACAGAAGCCGCTGCCATAGTAGAAAATACCTCAATAAAGAAAATAGAAGATCAAATAATAGAAAAAATTAGATAGAAGGTGAAACTATGAAAGTAATTTTCATAAAAGACTTAAAAAAACAAGGTAAAAAGGGTGAAATAAAAGAAGTAAAAGATGGATATGCAAAATTTTTGATAAACGAAGGATACGCTATAAAAGAAACAAAAGAAAGCCTAAGCAATTTAAAAAGAGAAAAAGATAAAAAGAAAAAAGAAGATGAAAGACTAAAAGAAGAAGCACAAAAATTAAAAAAAGAATTAGAAAAAGAAAAAATATCATTCACAGTAAAAACAGGTGAACACGACAAAGTTTTTGGAAGCATATCAGTCAAACAAATAAAAGAAAAGCTAGATAAATATAAAATAGATAAAAAACAAATCATTATAAATAATCCAATCGCCTCATTAGGATTTCATGAAGTGCAAATAAATTTATATAAGGAAATAAATGCTAAACTAAAAATAGAAGTAAAGAAGTAAGTAGGTGCTTATCATGAATAGAGAAATACCAAATAATATTGAAGCAGAACAATCGGTTTTAGGAGCTATGCTATTATCTAAATATGCACTTCAAAAAGCAATAGAAACATTAACAAAAGACAGTTTCTATTTAGATAAGCATGCCAAAATATTTGAAGCTTTAAAGAGTTTAACAGCCAAAGAAGTTGCTATAGATATAACAACACTAACAACAGAATTAAAAGATAATGGAACATTAAATGCAATCGGTGGAGTAGAGTATTTAACAGAAATAATAGATAGTACTCCAACCGCTGCAAACATAGACTATTATTTAAGAATAGTAGAAGATAAAAGCATACTTAGAAACTTAATCGAAGAAGCAACACAAATAGCAACTTTAGGATACTCTAACGAATTTTCCGTTAGCGAAACTTTAGATAAAGCTGAAAGTAAAATCTTAAGTGTTGTAAAAAATAGAAAGTCATCTGATATGAAACAAATGCCTGAAGTAATATCAGAATTTCAAGAAAATCTAGAAAAGTTGGCAAGCAATAAAGGTAAAATAAGTGGACTGTCATCAGGATTCTATGATTTAGATAGTATAACAGATGGCTTTCATAAAAATGAACTCATCATTTTAGCAGCTCGTCCTGCTATAGGTAAAACAGCACTTGCTCTAAATATAGCAACAAATGCTGCATTAAAGTCCAAAAAATCAGTTATAATATTTACCCTAGAAATGAGAGCAGAACAACTACTTTCTCGTATGGTTTCCTCTTTAGGACAAGTAGAAGCAAAAAAAATTCAAAATGGGGCGCTTGATACAAAAGATTGGCAAAGAGTAAACGAAGCATTAAGTCAATTACAAGATACAAATATTTACATAGATGACTCCCCTGGAGTAACAATCGGAGATATAAAAGCAAAATCAAGAAGAATCGCAAGTTCTGATGAAAATTTAGGATTAATAATAATCGACTACTTAACACTAATAGGAAGTATGGGAAGATATGCCGGTAACAGACAGCAAGAAGTATCAGAAATTTCAAGAGCATTAAAGACACTTGCTCTAGAACTTGAAGTACCGGTAATAACTTTAGCACAATTATCAAGAACACCAGAATTAAGAGAAGATAAAAGGCCAGTACTTAGTGATTTAAGAGAATCTGGTTCAATTGAACAAGATGCTGATATCGTATCATTTATTTATCGTGATGATTATTATAACGAAAATGCCAAAATTGATGATAATATGAGTATTTCTGAAATAATTGTTAGAAAAAACAGAAGTGGTAGAATTGGAACAGCAAAACTATTATTTAAGAAAAACACTCAATCATTTATGAATTATAAGAACGAAGGAAAGAAAGAGGTGAATGCTAGTGAGTAAATTAACATCAATATTTTTGACGATTTTAGCCTTTGGAATAAGTATCATTGCAGTAATTTTACAAAGTGCATCTTATGTTTATTATGATGCTAGAAACGTGTACAGAGTCTATTTAAACGGAGAATCGTTAGGAATTATAGAAAACAAAAAAGATCTTGAAGATTATATTAATAAAAAACAAAACGTTATTAAAGCAAAATATAACGTTGATAACGTATATATACCAAATGGTTTAAAGATTGAACCTGAAACAACTTATAACGAAAAAATAGAAACTGTAGAAAGTATCTATAATAAAATTGCTAATGAAGAAGACTTCACAATTAATGGTTATACAATAACTATAGTAGATGAAAAAGAGACTAAAGATAAAAATGATAAAAAACAAACTCAAAAAATAAAAGAATATATTTACGTTCTAGATAAATCAATTTTAAAAGATGCTGTAGATGACGTAGTTAAATCATTTGTAGATGAAAAACAGTACGAAGATTATTTAAGTGAAACTAAAAAAGATCAAACAGCACTAGGAACGATAATAGAAAACGTTTACATCAAAGAACAAATATCAATTAAAAAAGATAAAATACCTGCTAATGAGAAAATCTATAGCACTAGGCAAGAACTAGCGAAATACCTTCTTTTCGGAACCAATGAAAAAAACAAAACTTATAAAGTAAAAGACGGCGATAATGTAAAATCAATTGCTTATAACAACAAAATGTCAACAACAGAATTTTTAATCGCAAATCAAGATGTTCAAGACGAAAATTCTTTATTATATCAAGGTCAAGAAGTTGTAATTAGTTACATTGATCCAATAATAACAATAGTAGAAGAAACACATAGTGTACAAAAAGAATCAGTTAGATATAAAACAATAGAACAAAAAGATAGTAGCCTGTATAAAGGTACATCAAAAATTACGCAAAAAGGCCAAAAAGGAACAAGTAAAATTACTAGAAAAATAGAAAAACAAAATGGGAAAATAACAGAAGCATTAATAGTTAATACCGAAGTATTGAAAGAACCTGTTTCTAAAATAGTAAAAGTAGGAACAAAACAATCATCATATAGTAGTTCTGGAACATATACAGGACCAATAGTTATAGATGCTTCAGGAGACTGGGTATGGCCAACTGTAAGAAACTATACAATTACAGAGTATTGGGGATATGGGCTTCGTTCATCAATTGGTGAAACATCAAGCAGATTCCATGATGGAATAGATATTGCAGGTTTAGGATGTGGTTCACCAATCTATGCAGCCAAAGGAGGAACAGCAACTATTGCAGGTTGGTATCCAGGATATGGTAATACAGTACAAATAAATCATGGTAATGGATATAGTACTTTATATGGACACATGAATGGTGTATATGTATCTCTAGGACAAACTATAAGCAAAGGTCAACAAGTAGGAATAATGGGAAATACTGGATATTCATTTGGATGCCATTTACACTTTAAGGCAGACTACAGAGGCTCTAGTATTAATCCGTTATCACTATACTCATGAGAATAACTAATTTAGCAAGTGGTTCCAAAGGGAATTCCACTTTAATAGAATTAAATAATAAGAATATATTAATAGATATAGGACTTCCTATATCTAATTTAGAAAAAAGACTAGAAAATAAGTTTCCAAAAATAGATATACTCATAATAACCCATACACATGTCGACCATATCAAAGGCTTGAAATCAATAATAAGATCACAAAACCCTGTAATATATACATTAGAAAACGACTTAGGTGAAAAAGTGGTATCAAATAATATAAATTATCAAAAAACTATTGAAGAAGATAATCTTATGATAGAACTTTTTGAAGTTTCCCATGATGTACCTTGTGCGGGTGTATATATAAAATATAAAGATAAAGAAATAGTATATATAACAGATACTGGTTACATAAAAGATAAACTATTAAAGAAATACAAGAATAAAGATGTATATATTCTAGAAAGCAATTATGAAGAAGAAATGTTAAGAAATGGGAAGTATCCTTATCACCTAAAACAAAGAATCAGAAGTGACAGGGGACATATTTCTAATGAAGATGCCTGTAAATATTTAAAAAAACTAATTGGAGATAAAACAAAATATGTAATGCTTGCCCATTTAAGTGAAGAAAATAATACAGCAGAAATAGTAGATGAAAGAATGGAAAAAATAATAAAAGGCCTAGAATTTAAGCCTAAAAAAATAATTCTAAGTCAAGAGAAAAAACATTCAGTAGAGGTATAAAATGATAAAAATAATTTGTTTAGGCAGTATTAAAGAAAGCTATTTAAAAGATGCAATAGAAGAATATAAAAAAAGGCTATCAAAGTATACAAAACTAGAAATAATAGAATTAAAAGATGAAAAAGATACTTCTAATCCATTAAAAAAAGAAAAAGATAGTATCTTAAAACATATAAATGATAAAGACAATCTTATTATTCTAGATATAAAAGGAAAGCAGTTAACAAGTGAAGAATTTGCATCTTTTATAAATAATGAATTAACAACACAGAGTAATATAACCTTTGTAATAGGATCATCAAACGGATTAGATGAAGAAATAAAGAAACTAACGAATAAAAAAATCTCTTTTTCCCTTCTTACATTTCCACATCAACTATTTAGAGTAATTGTTTTAGAACAAATCTACAGAAGTTTTAAAATATTAAATAATGAAACATACCACAAATAATATGGTATGTTTTTATTGACTTTTATAATACTTTGTACTATATTACAATTTAATGAAAAGGAGTTATAAAATGACACATGAAATATATGATAAAGTAAAGAAAAATATTGAGCAGTTCATTACACAAGAAATAGATAGAAGAGATGATCCTTATCTTTCAGAAAATCAGGAAAGAATAATAGAAAAATTTATAGAAGAAATATGCAATGAGTCAAATCAAAAAATGAAAAGCTGTACTGAAAAAGAAACAGAGGCTTATAGAAAACTAATTGGAATAGACAATAACGGAGATTTGCAAACTTATAAACAAGTGTGTAAGCAATTAAATAAACATAACGTAAGACCATTAATATTTAACGCTAATAGAAAACTAATGTGGGCTATATATAGAGAAATTCTTTTTGAAGATAAAGTAAAACTCATTCAACTAGAATATAATTATCAAGAAAACAAAGGAATGATTATACCTGAAGATATAGAAGTTGAAAACCTAAAAAGTATTATCTACTTTGAATATGAAAAACTACGAGAAATAGGCATTAACAATGTAAGTGATATAACAAATTATACAATACCTGAAATAACCAGTATAATAAACAACATTAATATACATTCTAGAAGAAAACACAATAAAGAAAAAGTAGCAAACGAACTAATAAAAACAATTCATATACTAGGATTTTTATTTAATGGTGAAGAGGGGTATCAAGACCAAATAGAATATTTTGATAGATTAAGAAAAATAATAAATGCTGAAATATCAGATAATAGTGATGAAGATAGAAACATCAAGAAAGAACTATATCATAGAAAAGAACTAGTACTATATTATGATAGACTAATAAAAGAAAAAGAACTATTATTAAGATCACTTGATGAAATAGATAAAGACATATCAAAAACAAAAGAAGAAATAATCCAAAAAGAAAACAAAATAAAAACAAGAAAAAGATAAAAGACATAGATAATACTTTCTATGTCTTTTTTGCATAAAATTAATTGGTGATTGATTTGGATATAGTAAACAAACTACTTTGGAGTACTGCTATAAGTTTAATACTTGTAAATAGTATTTATTTTTCATTAAAATTACGTTTTCCTCAATTTAAACTAATAAAAGCATTAAAAAGTATAAAAGAAGATAAAAAAAAACAAGAAATATCACCTAAAGACACCCTAATAATGGCCTTATCATCCAAAATTGGAGTAGGATCGTTATCAGGAACAGCCCTTTGTATTTATTATGGAGGAATAGGAACAGTATTTTGGATATTTATATCAACATTTATTCTATCAATAATAAATTATATAGAAAATGCTCTAGCAATTATTTATAAAGAAAAATACCGAGGTAATACCAAAAGTGGACCACATTACTACATAAAAAAAGGATTAAATAATAAAGCGCTAAGTACATGTTATGCAGTAATAGTTTTGATTCTGTATATATTTCTTTTTTCTTCAATTCAAAATAATACTATAACAACCTTAACAACCAGTATGCTTAATATAAATAAAGTAGCAATATCTCTTATTATAACAACATTAACAGGGTTAATTATAACCAAAGGTATCAAAGGAATATCAGTAGTATGTAATAAAATATTCCCAATAATGATGACCATTTTTATAGTAATAGGCTTGATAGTAATAATAAAAAATATACAAATATTACCAAACATAATAATACAAATAATAAAAGAGGCATTCAATAATAAATCAATAACTGGAGGTATTATACATAACATAATAATAACCTTTCAAAAAAGTGTATTTGCAAATGAATCTGGAGTAGGAACAAGTGCAATTATATCAGGATCTACAGAAAATAATAATTATCATCTTCAAGCCAAAATAGGACTAATTCAAACATATTTTATTAATTATATCGTATTAGGAATGACTTCACTGATTATAATAACTGCTAAAACTATGCCGCTAGATATCACCAATGGTATAGAACTAACAAAATCGGCCTTTTACTATCACTTAGGACATCCTGGAGAAGTAGCGTTACTTTTAATACTTACTTTGTTTTCGTTTTCAACAATGATAACTATTTATTACTATGGAGAAAGTAGTTTAGAGTTTTTAACTAAAAATAAAAAAGCTACGAGTATTTTAAAAATGATAACTATTCTTTCAATATTTATTGGTGGAATAATAAAAGCAACCGCAATTTGGAACTTAATAGATATATTTCTAGCCGTTTTAACAATAATAAATATGTACGCAATCTATAAATTAAGAGAAACAATAGTTAAAAATCTATTAAAATAGTGTATAATCATTTATAGAGGTGTACATATGATAACAAAAAAATGGGATGAAATTTTAAAAGATGAATATGAACAAGAATATTTTGTCAATATGCTAAAGCATTTACAAGTAGAATATAGAGATAAAATAATATTTCCACCCAAAAAAGATGTTTTTAAGGCCTTGAGACTAACAGATTATGATAATATAAAAATAGTAATTATAGGACAAGACCCTTATCATGGTACTGGAGAAGCTGAAGGATTATCATTCTCAGTAAGAGATGGAATAAGAAAACCACCATCACTAAAGAATATATTTAAAGAATTACATGATGATTTAGGATACACTGAACCGGAAAGTGGATCACTTGTTAAATGGGCACAAGAAGGAGTGCTTTTGTTAAATGCCATATTAACAGTAGAAAAAGATAAACCTTTATCACACAAAGGATTAGATTGGGAACGTTTTACAGATGCAGTAATTAAAAAGATAAATGAAAAAGAAACACCTGTCGTATTTGTTTTGTGGGGAGCCTTTGCTAGAAGTAAGAAAGTATTAATAACTAATCCAAATCATTACATTATAGAATCTCCTCATCCATCACCATTTTCTGCAAGATATGGATTCTTTGGAAGTAAACCATTTTCTAAAGCCAATAATTTTTTAATATCAAAAAAAATTAGTCCAGTTAATTTCAAGCTAGACTAATTTTTAAATATTTCATATTGTTCCAATTTTCTAATTTTAAATGATTTATAACTATCAAATTTAAGGAATTGAAAAAATTTATGAAAGTATTTTTTTAAGAAAATTTCGTTATAGTTTAATACATTAGCATTATAATAATCCTTAAGACCATCAAGATTTTCTTCTAATTCATTAAGTATTTTTAATTTATCTTTAAGCTTTTTATTCTTACCTTCCTTAACAAATTTATTAATTTCAAAACTGACATTAAATAAAACATCTTCTCTTTCGTATAAAGAAGCTCCTTCATCATAATTAAAACTATTTTTTATACTTTCATCTTTAATATCACTCAAAAACTCATTAACAAGCTTTAGTTTTTCGTCCAGAGCTTCATTAATACTATTAGTGCACATTTCAAGAGAGTTTCTAATATCTTTTAACTTTGAGTATTTAAAAAATAAAATTATTGCACAAACAACTATAATTAAAATAAGTAAGCCAATAACATAAATAATCACAAAAATCACCTATCTTCTTAAAGAATTATATCATAAAAAAAAGAACTTTAAAATAAAAATCTACAAGTTCTTTTTATTTCTA
>CADBUX010000015.1 GCA_902797995.1 uncultured Erysipelotrichaceae bacterium
ATTTATGAAACTGAAGATGAAATAGTTTCTAGTTATTTAAGTACTAGACCTTATGCACTAGCAATTATTAATATAATAAAAAAACTTGATTTTGAAATTAATTCTTATAAAGAAAAGAATAATAGTTATGAGTTTGTAGATGTTTCTAAAATGGCTATAAATATTGTTAAAAATAATCCTAGTATTTGTGATGAAATTAAGTATTTTTATAATGAAATAATGGTAGATGAGTATCAAGATACTAATGATTTACAGGAAATATTTATAAGTTGTATAGCTAATAATAATGTGTATATGGTTGGAGATATAAAACAATCTATTTATAGGTTTAGGAATGCTAATCCTCTGATATTTAAAGATAAATATGATAATTATAGCACGGGTAATAATGGTTTTAAAATAGATTTAACTAAAAACTTTAGATCTAGAGAAGAGGTACTTAGTGATATTAATACGATATTTGATAAGATCATGGATAATGCTTTAGGAGGTGCAGAGTATAGTTTATCACATAGAATGGTATTTGGTTTAGAAGATTATGAAAAAGAAAGTGATAAAGATGTTTCTAATTATTTAAGCTTTTATAATTATAGTTTGGAGGATAAAACTTATTCTAATGATGAGGTAGAAGCTTTTATTATTGCAAAAGATATAAAGAGTAAAATAAATTCTGGTTATAAGGTTTTTGATAAAGAAACTAAGGCACTAAGAAATGTAACGTATGATGATTTTTGCATTATTATGGATAGAGGTACTAGTTTTGATTTATATAAAAAGATATTTGAATTTGAAAATATTCCCCTTGTTATGTATAAAGATGAAGTGCTTACTACTTCTGATGACATATTAATACTTAAAAATATTGTTGGTTTTATTATAAAAATAAAAAAGAAAGAGTTTGATACTGAATTTAAGTATTTATTTACTTCAATTGCGAGAAGTTATTTATTTGAGTACTCAGATGATTATATTTTTTCTTGTTTTAAGAATAGAGATTTTATGGATAACGACATATTTTCTATTTCAAAAGAAATTGCTAAAGTTTTAGATGAAATTAGTACTAGTGATTTTATAAGTTTAATTGTAGATAAGTTTAGTTTTTATAAAAAAATTGTTAAAACTAACGGTATTAATGGAATAATTGTTAGGACTTTGTATTTAAAAAATATTGTTAAAAACTTAGAATCTCTTGGCTATACACCTTATGATCTTAAAGATTATTTTGATAAAATGATAGATGAAGAATTAGACATTAAATATAAACTAAATAATGATGTGTCTGGTAGCGTGAAGATAATGAACATTCATAAATCTAAGGGGCTTGAGTTTCCTGTTTGTTATTATAGTGGTTTATATAAAAAATTTAATATTAGGGATTTTAATGATAGATTTATGTTTGATAATAAGTATGGAATAATTACTCCTTATTATAAAGAGGGGATTGGGTCAGTTATTAGTAAAACTCTTGCTAAAGATGAATATATAAAAGAAGAAATATCTGAAAAGATTAGACTATTGTATGTTGCACTTACTAGAGCTAGAGAAAAAATGATATTTGTTTGTCCTTTAGATGATGATATCTATAATGATGATAAGTTAGTCAATATAAATGATAGATTAAAATATAGATCATTTTTAGATATTGTTAATACTATTAAAAATGAGTTCGAAGGTAAAGTTAAAAGCATCTCTGATTTATCTTTTGTGACCAAAGATTATCAAAAAGTAAAAGATATTAAACTTAATAATTATGATTCTTCGCCTTTACCTATAAAAGAGGTAAGTATAGAGTATAATAGTTTAACTGAAAATAAGTTTTCTAAAAATAGTAATAAGCTTTTAACAAAAGAAGAGCTTTATATTGTTAATAAAGGACTTGATGTTCATTATGCTTTTGAAGTAACTGATTTTAAAAATCCTGATTTTAATATTAAATACGGAGAATATGTTAAGAGGTTTTTAGATAATGATTTGTTTAAAAATGTAAAGGATGCAAAAGTTTTTAAGGAATATGAATTTATGTATGAAGAGAATAATAGTAAATATCATGGAATAATAGATTTAATGCTTATGTATAAAGATCATGTTGATATAATTGATTATAAGCTTTCTAATATAGATGATTCAAATTATATGAAACAGCTTAATGGTTATAAAAATTATATAAGTGAAAAAACTAGACTTAGTATTAATACATATTTATATTCTATAGAAAAAGATGAGTTTAAGATTGTGTAAATAGATGTTAAGAAGTTTATAAAAAGACAGGGAGGAACTATGCCTGAAGACTTGCCAACTCCTTCTAAAAGCTTGAAGGAATTAGAAAAAGAGAATAAAACTAAACTTATTAATTAATATAGATTGATGTTTTTCTACATCTTTTTCTTTTTTTTGTTTACTGTTATTCTTGTTGTTTTATGTCGTTTTTAAATTGTTCTTTTAGTTTTTTGAATTATTATTACACTTTTTAATATCTAAAATAAAATTGTTGTTAAAACTTCAATTCTAGGCTATAATTATTATAATAGGATGTGATAATAAATGGGTAGGGTACTAAGTGATACTGAACTTAAAAATATTAATCGTTATTGGATGGCTACTAATTATTTATCTATATGTCAAATATATTTGAAGAATAATGTTTTGTTAAAAAGACCTCTTGAGTTTTCTGATGTAAAAACAAAACTAATAGGTCACTGGGGTACAGCTCCTGGTCAAAATTTTATATATGCACATTTAAATAGAATGATAAAAAAATATAATTTAGATATGATATATGTATCAGGTCCAGGTCATGGTGGACAAGCAATGATTGCAAATTCTTATTTGGAAGAAGTTTATTCTAACTTTTATCCAGATATTACTTTAGATGAAAAAGGATTAACCAAGTTATGCAAACAGTTTAGTTATCCTGGAGGAGTTTCTTCACACGTTTCTCCAGAGGTGCCTGGTTCTATAAACGAAGGAGGAGAACTTGGATATAGTCTTGCTCATGCATATGGTGCTTGTCTTGATAATCCTAATTTAATAGCTTCTTGTGTTATCGGAGATGGTGAAGCGGAGACTGGACCACTTGCAGCATCGTGGAATATTAATAAAATTATTAATCCTAAAAGTGATGGAATAGTTCTTCCTATTTTACATTTGAATGGATATAAAATAGCAAATCCTACGATTTTTGGTAGAATGACTGATAAAGAGCTTAATTCTTATTTTAAGGGTCTTAATTATAAACCTTATATTGTTTCAGGTAGTAATCCTAGAAAGATGCATGAGGATATGGCTTATGCTTTGGAAAGAGTTTATTCTGATATAAAGAAATTAAAAAATGGTAAAAGTAGTTCTTTTCCTATGATTATTTTAAGGAGTCCTAAAGGATGGGGATGTCCTAAGAAAATAAATGGTAAGGTTTTAGAAGGAAGTTTTAGATCACATCAAGTCCCTTTTGCTATTAATGATAAAGATGACTTATTGCTTCTTGAGACTTGGCTTAAGAGTTATAGACCTGAGATTCTTTTTGATGAAAGCGGAAGATTATTTTCTGATATTAGTGATACTTTACCTTGTTATGAAAAAAGAATGAGTGCCAGTAAATATGCAAATGGTGGTCTTTTGCGTAAAGAGTTAGAGTGTCCTAATTTTTGTAATTATGGAATAGATGTAGTTCCATTTAAAACTATGGCTAGTGATATGACTATTTTAGGTAACTATGTTCGTGATTTGATTAGTTTAAATTCTAAAAACAAAAACTTTAGAATTTTTGGGCCAGATGAAGCTTTATCTAATCGTCTTAATTCTATTTTCGAAGTTACTAATAGAAAATGGAATACAATTATAAAAAAAGATGATGAATTTCTTGCTAAAGATGGAGTTGTGGTGGACTCAATACTTTCTGAACATGTTTGTGAAGGGCTTCTTGAGGGCTATCTTCTTACTGGTAGACATGGTTTTATGCATTCATATGAGGCATTTATAAGAATAATTGACTCTATGACTAGTCAACATGCAAAATGGCTTAAGATTTGCTCGGAACTATCTTGGAGAAAAGACATTGCTTCTTTAAACTATGTCCTTACTTCACATATTTGGCAACAAGATCATAACGGATTTACTCATCAAGATCCGGGATTTTTAAATCATGTTGCTACTAAAAAAGCAGAAATATCTAGAATATATTTACCAATAGATGCTAATACGCTTTTATCTTGTTTTGACCACTCGATAAAAACTAAGAATTATATAAATGTTATTGTGGCTTCTAAACATCAAAGCTATCAATGGCTTAGTATGGATGAAGCAGTTAAGCACTGTTCTGTTGGAATTGGTGAACTTGGTTTTATAAGTGATAAATGTGATGAACCAGATTTAGTTTTAGCCTGTGCTGGTGATACTCCTACTATTGAAGTAATAGCGGCTAAAAAAATACTTAGTAAGTTTTTGAATATAAAGGTTAGGGTAGTAAATGTTATCGATTTGATGAAGCTTCAATCATCATCAGAACATCCTCATGGTATGACTGATAAAGAATATGATAAGTTATTTACTAAAAATAAACCGATTATTTTTGCATTTCATGGTTATCCGAACCTTATTCATATGCTTACTTATAAAAGAAAAAACAAAAATATTCATGTTCATGGTTATAAAGAAGAAGGCACTATTACTACACCTTTTGATATGAGAGTAAAAAACGGAATTGATAGATATCATTTAGTACTTAATGCTTTAAAATATTTGAAAATTGATGATAAAGATAAGAAAGATATTATTAATTATTGTGAAAAACAATTAGAAAAACATGATAGATATATTAGACGTTATGGCAAAGATATGCCTGACGTTCAAAAACTATAATAAAAGTGGTGATGTGAATGACTTTACTTTTACTTTTTGTTTCAGTTTTTCCTGTTATTTTAATAGGTTTATATATTTATACGAAAGATAAAGATAAAGAGCCAAAATCGCTTCTTTTAGGACTTTTTATGTCAGGTTTTTTATCTGCAATGCTTGTTGTAATAATTGATGTTGTAATTTCTTTTGTGAATCCTGAGTTTTCTATAGTGCTTGAAGGGAATAATCTTGAATTTTATAAATTATTTTGTACTATCTTTTTTGAAATAGCTTTAGTAGAAGAATTCTCTAAATGGTTAATGATAAGATTTATTGGTTACAATAATAAAGAATTTGACGAGCTTTATGATATTATAGTCTATTCAGTATTTGTTGCCCTTGGGTTTGCTATGGTTGAAAACATTTTCTATGTGCTACCGGGAGGGTTGTCACTTGGTTTATTTAGGGCTTTGTTTTCGGTTCCTGGTCATGCTTCTTTTGGAATATTTATGGGTGCTTTTTTTGGACTTGCTAAGATTTATGAAAAAAAAGACAAATATTTAAGTAATCTTTATATGATTTTTGCAATACTTGTACCAACACTTTTACATACTTTTTATAATTTTTGTTTAATAACTGGTGAGGCTTGGTTTTTACTTATGTTTGTTGTATTTATAATTGCTTTATATATTAGTGCTATTATATATTCTGATAGAATTTCTAAAGATGATAAATTATTATGATATAAATGATAATTTTAAAAAAAAGACACAGTTAGTTAATTTTGAACTGTTTCTTTTTTTATTGATATTATTATTCCTAAAAGAATCATGTAAGATAATAGGGAGCTTCCACCATATGAAATAAAGGGAAGTGTTATACCTGTTATTGGAAGTAATCCAATTGTCATTGATATATTTTGTATTTGCTGGTAAAGTAGAGCTCCGATTGTTCCTGCGATTATATATTTATAAGCTTTATTTTTGGTATTTGTTTTTATTATTGTGATATCAAACCAAATTATAGTTATTATTAAAATAATCATTCCTGTGAGACCATAGATTGATGCAAATGATGAAAAGATAAAGTCAGTGTGTCCTTCAGGAAAATATAATAGTATATTACTTATTCCTTTTCCAAAGTATCCACTTGATCCAACTACAATAAGTGAGTTTTCTAGTTGCATACCAGATGATGATTTCCAATCAAAGATTCTATCAAATCTGTAAAACATACTATTTCCAAATATTTTTATAAATGTATCTGTCTTAAATACGTATGTGTAAAGTAACAAAGATGCTAATGCTAGAATTATTGCAAATAGTATTATAAACCATCTCATTCTTAATTTTGAGGTAAATAACATAACAAACGCTATTATAAAATAAATTAATACCGCTCCAGTATCTGGTTCTAGAAAGGTTATTACACTTGGAATAATTGTTATTACTAATACTTTTATTATTAGTATTATTTCATCTTTTGTAGTTTTTATTTTTTGACTTTCTATTACTTTTGCTAACATTAGTATTAATCCTATTTTCATGAATTCACTTGGTTGAAATGTTCCTATTAGGGGTAAGTTAAACCAGGCTTTTGTACCATTTACTTCGTTACCTATGATTAGAACTAGTATTAATAAAATAATATTTACTATATAAAAAAAGTGAGCATATTTTAATATTTTTTCTGGTTTTATTTTTAATAGTATAAGTATTATAATGATTCCTGTTATATAAAACAATCCTTGTCTTATTACTAAACTATAGGTATCTTTTGTTAGGAATGTTGTAAAACTATATATAGAATTGATACTTATTATAAAGAAAATAATTAATATATATATAAATGATTTATTTGTTTTCATGTTATTAGTATTATCTTTTTTCAATTTTTTCATTCCTTTATCATACAATATAATGATAAGGAGGACTTTTATGAATAAAAAGCCAGAAATATTTAAACCCAATATGGATTTTATAGATAACAATGAAAAGGCATATGTTTCGTTTTTACAAAATGGTGATAGTAAATTTGATGCAAGTGATTTTTTAGATGATGATAGTGATGGTAATTTATCTGTTGATGTTATTAGTTTTATTAATGGACTTTCTAATGATGGATATGTTTTTAATAAAAGGGTCGTGATTGTTACAAAAAATAGGACATATGATACTAGAATAGCAGGTAAAATAGGTAATAGGATAATTACTTTGGATAGTGACTCTATCAATATAGATGATATTGTTAAAATATATGAAAAATAGTTTTTAAACTAAAAAAAGTAGATGTCTACTTTTTTCTTTTGCTTTTTAAAGATTTGCTACTAAAGTATCTGCTAAGCACTGAATAACTCCAACACAGTTTAAGTTAATTGTAAAGAATGAGTCTGTAGATACAAATGATCCTTCTTCTTCTCCTGGTGCTAGAACTCTTAAGGTAGCACAACAATCTTCTACAGCTTCAACTCTAAATACACTTGAAGTACCAGTAGTACCATTTAATGTGTAAGGCATTGTCCATAATGTATTAGTAGGGCAAGTGTAAAACGAAATAGGTCTTGTATTGTATAGAGAATTTGGCGTTTGTCCTAGGAAAGGTCTATCACAAGATGCAATTACTCCCTCTATACAGTCTACTTTTTTTTGTATTTTTACTATTGTACAAAGGACTTCTCTTAAACTGTCACAGTTATTATTTCCACACATAATTTTTCCTCCTTTCTATACATTATCTACAAAAGTGTCTGTTAGACACTGAATAGCACATACACATGAGCAGTTTACTATAATAAATGAGTCAGTTGATACATATGGAAAAACACTTGTCGTATCAGGATTTGGTGCTAAAACTCTTAATGTTGCAGTTTCATCATTTACTCTTTCAACTCTAAAAACACTTGAAGTACCAGTAGTACCATTTAATGTGTAAGGTGCTTCGTATAGATCATTATTTGCTGTGTAGAGTGTAATAGGTCTTGTATTGTAAACAAATGTATTAGAATTATTTACAAATCCTAAAAATGGTCTATCACATGTAGCAGGTATGTCATCAACTTTTTCTGCTTGGTTTTGCAATACGTTTATAACTTTTAATATATCATTAATACAGCATGAGCTATTATTCATATATAATCCACCCCTTTTTTCTTTCTAATATAAGATATTCGCTTTTAAACTTTTGGTGCAGCACTAATACCTATTTACTAAATACTATGAAAAAAAGTTTTATTTTTTGCAAAATTATTGTATAATTACTTTAGGTGATATTATGATATATGAATACCTTATAATAGGAGTAGTATTTGCTATACTTTTACTTGCTATAATCAAGATTAATAAAAAAGGTGTTAGACTTGATATGAATAAACTTGTTGAGTATCTTGGAGGAAAGGATAATATTCTTGATACTGAAGTTAATTTGTCAAGATTTATAGTTACACTTGAAGATGTTGATAAGGTAGATAAGGATGCAATTGTAGAACTGGGAGCTAAAGGTATAGTAGAAATGGACAATCAATTAAAAATTATTTTAGGGCCTGATTCTAAACAATTAAAGAAATATATCGACGAAATTAAATAAAATATTACAAAATTCGACAAAATACGACATAATTTATCTGTATTATTGGTATAGGTGATTATATGTCGTTTTTTGATGTTTTAATTTTAGGTATTATCTTAATACTTTTTCCAATTATTTGTGTATTTATTGCAAAGGCTTATATAAAAAATACTTGTAATATTGATAAGGATTTTTTAATAGATGTTGCTAATTTTTCTAGTTTCTTTCTTCTTTTAAAATATTGTGATTTCTCTAGTCCTTATAGTGTTTTACTTATTAATATGCCTTTTGTTATATCAGTTATTCATAATAGGAAAGCTGCCGGTATTATTTTGGCAATCATTTTAATGGTTTTTAATGGATATCTTGGTTTTAATATAATCTTTGTAATCTCTGAATACCTCATTTATATTGTGTTATTTTTGCTTTTATATAAAAAAGGGGTTTCATCTTGTTTGATACTAAATACATTTATATTTATAAAGGGAGTTTTTTTAACGATATATAATTACTATATTTTAGGTAATAATAATATTTTTTCGTTACTAGAAGTATTTATTTGTTTAATAGTATTTTATTTGATTGGGGTGATTATTATTAGTATTATTGATATAACAAATAAGACTGTTAGTTTGAATCAAACTTTAAAGGAACTTGAAAAAGAAAAAGACTTAAAAAACTCTCTTTTTAAAATAACTCATGAGGTAAAGAATCCGATTGCGGTTTGTAAGGGATATTTATCTATGATGGATTATAATGATATAAATAAGGTAAAAAGGTATAATGAAATAATACTAAGTGAGCTTAATAGAACACTCGATATTATGGATAATTTTAGTGAGTATACTAAGATAAAAGTAAATTTAGATTTAATGGATTTAGATTATTTAATTAGTGATACTGTGGATGGATTAAAAATGCTTTTTGCTAGCAATAATATTAAAGTTAATTATGATTCTTGTGATGAGGTATTTATAAATGGTGATTACTCTAGATTAAAACAGGTTTTAATTAATGTGTTAAAGAATAGTGTTGAAGCTATTTTAGATAGTGGCATGATAGATATTTCTTTAAAGACTAATAAAAAGTATGCTGTTATATCTATTAGGGATAATGGTTGTGGTATGACTAATGAAGAACTTACAAAGATTGATCAGCTTTTTTATTCTTCAAAGCAAAAAGGTTGTGGAATTGGAGTGTCTTTATCTAAGGAGATTATAAATCTTCATAATGGTACAATTAAGTATAAATCTGTTCCTAACGAGTATACTGAGGTTATTATAAGATTGCCTATCGTTAATAGTTTACACTGTAATGTGTAAACTATTTTAAAATTATAAAAAATGTGTTTACACTTTTTGCTTTTGGTTATAATATTAATGTAGGTGATAATATGAGAAAATTTAGTTTATTGTTAATAATGATATTTTTTGGATTTTGCTTTGTTACTTGTGTTAATGCAGATGAGTTAGAACTTGATAAAGTAGCTGCAATTACTGCTACTATTGGAGAAAGTGATAAAGAAATTATACAAATTGATACTAAGAATAAATATACTTATTATTATAAATACGTAAAAATTGGAGATAAAGATTTTACTGATTATGTAAAAAACAAGCAAATTGTTGATAGGAGTACAGATGGCTCTAGTGAATATATTGCTGCAGCATCAAAAGTAGGTGAATATGAAAAAGCCTTTTTAAAACTTATTCCTACTGTTAGTAAAGCTAGTGATGTTAGTAATTGGATTAAATCTATTGATAATCAAATTAATGTTTCTAATTTAGTTTATAAATCTGGTAGTCATAATGGTTATGTTTTAGCAGTTGCTGCTGTTAAAGACGGGGATACAAACGTATATATTTCTAAAGTTATTTTAGAATCAAAGAGTAATAGTACATTAGGACTTGTTTCTGATGAAAATAATAGTTCTAATACTAATGAAAATACTAATACTAATGATACTGCTAGAAATATAGAAGTAAATGATAATGCAGTTGATACTAATGATACTGCTACAGATACTACTACTCAAGAAAATCCTAATACAGGATTAAATGATTATGCACTTTACTTAGCGCCAGTTGCAATTATATTAGGATCTGCAATATTACTTAGAAAGAACTATGCTTAAGACCTTTTTGGTCTTTTCTTTTTGGTTTAATATTGGTATAATACTTATTAAGTTGAGGTGCTTTTATGAACTATGTATATGTTGGAAAATTTGTGGGTACACATGGTCTTAAGGGTGAACTAAAGTTAAAAAGTTCATTTTTATATAAAGATAAAATGTTAAAGGAAGGCTTTTGTTTTTATCTTGGATCTATAAAGAAGAAAGTTTCTCTTTTAAATTATAGATACCATAATGGTTTATATTTACTTACTTTTGAAGGACTTTTAGATATTAATCTTGTGGAGGATCTTAAGAGCGAGGATGTTTATGTTATTCGTGATGATTTGGGTTTAAATGATGGAGAATATGTTTTTGAAGATTATATTGATCTTGACTCTTATGATGGAGATACATTTTTAGGAAAAGTTACTGATATGGTAGATTGCGGTAATGGTAATTATGTTTTTGACATTACTGGTTCTAAAGAAATACTTATTCCTTTGAATGATAAGTTTATTGATAAGGTTATTTTAGGGGATAGAATAATTTTTAAAGAAGTGGAGGGGCTTGTTGATGCGAATTGATATACTTACACTTTTTCCTGAAATGTTTAATGGTTTTCTTAGTGAATCTATTATAAAGAGGGCAATTGAGAATAAAAAAGTAAATGTAAACATAATTAATTTTAGAGATTATACTCTTGATCCTCATGGAAAAGTAGATGATACACCTTTTGGAGGAGGAGCAGGAATGGTTTTACAAATCGAACCTATTTATAATGCTCTTATGGATATAAAAACTGATGATTCTTATGTTGTTTTACTTACTCCAAGTGGTGTTACTTTTAGTCAAAATAAGGCTAAATCTTTTGTTAAAAAGAATCATTTGATTTTGATATGTGGCCATTATGAGGGATTTGATTATAGAATAAAAGAGCTTGTTGATGAAGAAGTTTCAATTGGTAATTTTGTTCTTACTGGGGGAGAACTTCCAGCGATGATGATAAGTGATGCTGTTATCAGATTAATAGATGGTGTTATAAGTAGTGAATCACTTGATAGTGAATCGTTTGATGATGATCTTTTAGATTATCCTGTTTATACAAAACCTAGGGATTTTTTAGGAATGAAAGTTCCTGATGTTCTTCTTAGCGGTGATCATTTAAAAATCGAGGAATATAGAAATAGTGAAAGAAAGAGAATAACTAAGGAAAAAGAGATAAAAGAAAAACAAAACTAAGGTGGTGTTTTGGATGAGTATAGAAAAAAGATTTGTAGTAAAAAAGGATATTAAAACTGATGTTATTACATATATGGAGTATGAGAAGCTTAAAGGTTTAAAGTTTAAACCAAAAAGTAATGTAAATTTTGAAGATATGATTAGTGTTAATGAAATGATAGTTATTAATCCTGGTTTGATTGAAAAACTTGTTTCTAAGAAGTGTTCTAGAAATTTTAAGAAAATATTAAAACTGATGTCTTTAGTATCTGATGATGACGATGATTCTGGTTATATGTTAATACTTGATGAAATTGAACGTTTAAAAAATCTTGTTATTAATAAGTATAAGAATTATATGGAAGAAAAAGAATATGACGTTTTATTAAAAAAACTTGAAATAATTAAACAAGAAGCAGAATATAGAAAGAATAAGATTTTGGAGATGAATCTATCATATGAAGATAATAAAAGAGGGAAATCTTCTAGATAATTGGAGATGATAATATGAAAAATTTAAGAGTTGTTTTTATGGGGACTCCTCTTTATAGTGTTCCTGTACTTGAAATGTTAATAAATGAAACTAATGTTGTGGGAGTTGTTACACAGCCAGATAAGCCAGTAGGAAGGAAAAAAGTGCTTACTTCTTGTCCTGTTAAAGAGGTTGCTATTAATAATAATATAAAGGTTCTTAGTCCTATTAGGATAAAGGGAGAATATAAAGATATCATGGAACTTAATCCTGATATTATTATTACTTGTGCATATGGTCAAATTATTCCTGAAGAACTTATTTATGCTCCAAAGTATGATACTATTAATGTTCATGCTTCACTTCTTCCTAAATATAGGGGAGGTGCTCCAATTCATCATGCTATTATGAATGGTGAAAAGGAAATGGGCGTTACTATTATGTATACTGATAAAGGCATGGATAGTGGTGATATTATAGAGAAAGAATCATTTCCTGTTAATATAAATGATACTTATGATATTGTGAGCAAAAAGATGAGTGTTTTGAGTGCTAATCTTTTAAAGAAAGTGTTACCATCAATTCTTAATGGTACATGTAATAGAATAAAGCAAAATGATAATCAAAAGACTATTGCTCCGGTTATAAAAAGAGAAGATGAACATATAAATTTTAACAATAGTTCTTTAAATGTTCATAATAAAATAAGAGGGTTATCCTCTGTACCTGGTGCTTATGCTGTATTAGATAATTTAAATGTGAAAATACTATTATCTAGTTTAGATGATTGCTTAGATACAAATGTTGGAGTTGGTACTATTACAAGGATAGGAAAGGATTTTATAGCGGTATCTTGTGCAGATAAAGAAATAAAGCTTTTAAAAATACAAGTTCCTGGTAAGAAACCAATGCTGGTTGGAGATTATTTAAATGGAATAAATAAAGATAGTATTATTGGTAAAAAGTTTATATAAAAAGTACTAGTGCGCTCTAGTACTTATTTTTTTAGTTTTCTTACGTGAATGTTTTCTATTTGTTCTATTACGTCAGGATTTATTTGTTCTTTTATTTTTGTTATTTTTTCCATTAGTTCATCCATATTATCTATTGTGTTTTGATTTCTAAATAATTGTTCATCATACATATTAAGCATGCAGTTAAACCAATAGTTTATCCATTTATTATTATCATGTTCTAAATCAAAATATATATTGTCTAGGGCATTTACGTAACTTCCTAAATTTACTTTTATGCTTTCTGAAATATTGATTGGTGAAATTTTTAGGTTCATTCCATATATTCTATTAAGTGTATCTGTAAATTTTATATTGTGAAGAGCTCTTGCAGTTCTTCCGTTTCCATCTGTGTAAGGGTGTATTTTTATGAACAACATATGAATTAAAGAACTTTTAAGGAATGGATTTGAATTTAGTACTGATGGACTACTTGATTTATATACTTCTAAGAAACTATCCATAAACTTTTTAACGTCTTTGGGTTCTGCTCCATACCAAAATATTTCTTCACGATCTTTAGTTATTTCACTTACTCTTACAGGAGTTTTTCTATAACTATCAGTTTTGTGCTTTTCTTCATTTTCTGTTAATACGTACTTGTGAATATTATGTATTCTGTTATGACTAATACTTAATCTATCCATAAATAAATTACCTATTGAAAAATCAAAGTTTTTTATATCATGTGATTCGATATAGTTGCTATTTTTTACTTCATCATAAAGAAGGCTAATCCAAAAGTATAATACGAAAGCATCATCGTACTTAGCTAATTTTTGAAAATATTTATCAAAATCTTGATTAGTTTCTTCCATGTGTTCTAAAACACGTGAAGAAAGTTTGATTTTACTAATAAAATCAAATAAATCAAAATAGTTTATTTTTTGTGCTACATCATGTTTAATTATTTCCATAGCATCACCCCTTAAAACTTGCGCATATTATAGCATATTTTGACTTATTTGTAAATATTTTAACTAATTTTGCGTTTTAAGATTTGTTTTGTATTTTTTCTTTTTTTGTGTTATAATTTATGTGTTGCTTACTATATAAAAAAATTAAGAAAGGAGATTTTATGAGTAAAATAAAAATTTTTGCCCTTGGTGGGCTTAATGAGAATGGTAAGAATATGTATGTAGCCCAAGTTGATGATAACATATTTGTTTTTGATGCCGGTCTTAAATATCCAAGTGCTAATATGCTTGGTATTGATTATATTATTCCAAAATTTGATTATTTAATAGAGAATAAAAAGAAGATAAGAGGTATATTTTTAACGCATGCTCATGCTGGAAATATTGGAGCCATGCCTGATATTATGAAGGAACTTTCTGATGTTCCTGTTTATGCTACTAAGTTTACGATGATGGTTTTAAAAATGGAACTTGAAAAATATAATATAGGAGCAACTAATTTAAAAGAAATTAGACCACATAGTAAACTTGATATTGCAGGTTTTTCAATTTTTCCAATTGCGGTTACACATTCTATACCGGAAACTGTAGCTTTTGTTTTGTATACAGATGATGGTGCAATCGTGTATGCAACTGACTTTGTATTTGATTCTGCGATGCTTGGTGCCTATAAAACTGATATTGGTAAACTTGCTTATGTTGGTAAACAAGGTGTGCTTTGTTTGATGGCAGAATCAAGTTATGCATATAGAGAGGGGCATACTAGTCCATATCATAGAATATCTAATGATGTATGGAATTTATTTAATAAAACTGATGATAGAGTAATTATTAGTCTTATACCTGAACATGTCTATAGAATACAAGAAATATTTGATCAAGTATCTAGAGCTAAAAGAAAAGTAGTGCTTATGGGTAAAAAATTACAACGTTTAGTTAGTTATGCAAGCGAATCCCATTATTTAGATTTTGATCCTTCGATAATTGGAGATTTATCTAATATAAATGATAAAGATGTTGTAATACTTACTTCTGATGATAAAGATAAATCTTTTGCCAATCTTGAAAAAATTATAAGTAGATATGATAAATATATTACTTTAAAAGAAGGGGATACAGTTTTTATAGCAGAACCTGTTTATCCTGGAAATGAAAAAAAGATTGCTAAGATTATGGATGATTTATCAAGACTTGATGTTAATGTTGTAACGCTTTCATTTAATAATCACGTTCTTCATCATCCTTCGAGTGAAGATTTAATGCAAATGATTAATTTAATGAGTCCAAAGTATTATTTTCCAATTAAAGGAGAGTATAGATATCAATATATGAATGCAGGTGTTGCTGAACAAGCTGGTATGGATTATAACAATGTGCTTTTAAAACTTAATGGTGATGTAATCAATTTTGTAAATGGTAAACTTGTGGATAAACCAGAGCATATTGATGCTGATGAAATATTAATAGATGGTACTAGTTCCGATGATATTGGAGATTTAGTTTTAAAGGATCGTGAACTTTTATCTAAGAATGGTATTGTTATTGTTAGTGCAACGATTGATAAGAAGACTAAGAAAATCATTGCCAGTCCTCAGATACTTACAAGAGGATTTATCTATGTTAAAGATAATTTAGATATAGTTGAGAAGAGTGAAGCTATTTCTAAAGAGGTTATCGAGGAGTGTATCAATGGTAAAAAGGTTGATTTTTCTGGAATAAAAAATAAAATAAGGGAAAGATTAGGTAATTATTTTAATGAAGAAACTGGGTCTATTCCTATGATTATTACAGTTATTTTAGAAATATAAAAAAGGAACTAAAAATTTAGTTCCTTTTATGTTGTCTGTTCAGGATTAGGATTTTCAGGGTCTGGATTGTTCTTTGGTTCTGTTGGTTCTTTAGGTTCTTCAGTTGTTGGTTCAGTTGGCTCTGTTGGTTCTTTAGGTTCTTCAGTTGTTGGTGTTTCTGTTATTGGATTTGTTTGATCGCTTTCAGTTGTTTCTTCTTTTTGTTTTACTTTAGCAACTGTTAAATTAATTGATCCAGATATTAAATCTAATCTTTTATTTTCAGGGAAGCTTTGTTCTATTACTTGTCCATCATAATATCCAGAATCTGATTCAACTTCCTTTGTAGTAGTTGTTACTGAGATGCCGTGACTTGATAACCAGCTTCTAGCATAACTTTCACTATTACCTACAAAGTTTGGAAGTAAGGTATAGGCGTTACTACCAGAATATATATCAGCTCCAACTATTTCCATTTTGAATTCTTCTTCAATATTAAAGTCCATTTTCTTAATCATAGTTACTTTTTCAAGCCCTAGATTTTGTTTCATTGCTTTTATTATTGTATCTAGGCTTTCTTTACTTGGAACGTAGTTATAAAGAGTCATTCCCATTCCTTCGTCATAGATCATGGCACTTGAACCTTGAAGATATAATTGAGTCATATTGAGTAAGCTTTTAGAACTACTGGTTTTAATTAAATTTTTTGCTATATTATAAAACGATAATATTTGTTTTGTAGTAAAGTTTGTATCCATACTTTTGCTTATTGTATCCAGTATTGTTAATAACCCGTTAGCGCTTTTTACATTTTTAATTTTATTTAATATTCCTTGTACTACTAACTGTTGATTGATTCCTCTTTGAAGATCTCCGGTTGTCAATGTTTTTCTGTGTCTTGCTAGTGCTAGAGCTTGATCACCATTTAGTGTTTGTTTTCCTTTTTTAAGGCATACTAGGTTTTCTGTTTTAGTAGAACGTTTTGAGTTAGATTCACAGAAATCTAAAGGAACGTCTACTTCGATACCATCTAAAGCATTTACTAGTCCAATAAGTCCTTGGAAGTTTATTTTTACATAATAATCGATATTTATACCTGTAAAGTTTTCGATTGTTTTAATCATACAACCTTCGCCATTCCAAGCAGCGTGGGTTATTTTATTTTCTTTTTGATTTGCAAAACATGCAATTGGGACATAAGTGTCTCTTGGAATACTTAAAATCGTGGCATTTAATGTATTAGGATTAAATGTTACTAACATTAGTGAGTCACCGTTACCACTGGCGTTTTTTGATAGTTCTTTTTGAGTAGAATCAATTCCCATGATAAGTAGGGTAAATGGTTTATCTATTTTATCAGAGGTGTTAAAATTCTTTAGTTCGTCTCCAGTGTATTTATTAGCTTCTTCTTTAGTTAAGGTTTTTGATTTTTCATATATTATTTTTGTATCTTCTTCAATAGTTTTATATTTATCTATATTTTTAAACATACTAGGGTAGTTTTTACTTATGATGATAGCATCTATTTTCTTATCGTATAAATCTTTAACTAAATTTGAAATATTAGTGTATTCTTTTATTTCGTTAGTACTTTCTAAATCTTTATCCTCTATTATTTCTAATCCTAAAACGTAATTATCAATCGATGTTTCATCGATAACCATACCAATTTTCTTTTTATTTAGATCTTCAATTTTTTCAATGTTTGAATCTTGCTTAGTAACAATTGCAGTTGTGTAAGTAATTTTATCTTTATTCATGCTATTTAATGATGAATATGTTTTATAAATAAAATAGCCTACGAATGATTGACCTGCAATTAATAAAAGACTTAGTATTATAGCTATAACTATTTCTATTTTTCTTGTTTTTTTAGCAAGTTTCCTAGTTATAATAGTTATTACTATATTTAGTAATAGTATTATAAATATTGCTATATATCTTATTGTGTTTTCAATACCACTTATTTTATATATATTATATATAAGAAATGCTCCTGTTAATAGAGTTAGTATATTTATTATAGTAATTATTATTAATTTAGTTTTGGATTTTTTTGTTTCATTTTCAATTTTTTTATTTTCCACGTTTTTATCCTCCTTATTGATAGCTATTAATATTATATAATATAAATATGCAATATTCAAGCAAAAGAAAAAGACAGTATTCTGTCTTTTAGTTACCGTTTGGAGTTCCTGGTGGAAGTGGGTCTTCTGGTTCTTCTTGTTCAGAACCAATTACTGTTACTACTGTTTGGGCTTTGCTTGATTCACCGTCGTATTGTACTGTATAAGTAATTGTATATGTACCAGGTTTACTAAAATCAGTAGAACCACCTGGTCCTGATATAGTGTGGCTTACAGTTGCAGATGATGTTACGTCAACTCCGTTTTCAAGAACAGTAAATGGTTTAGAACTAATAGAGTAGCCATCTCCTACATTTATTGTAGCTTGTGCATCTACGTTTCCTGTTATTTCTATTTGTTGATTTAAACTTTTACTAATTCCAGAACTCATATTTGTTGTTGTGTTTTTGTATGCTGTTCTTACTGTATATGTTCCAAATGGATTTGATCCAGAATAGGTGTATGATGTACCAGTTGTGAATCCTAAAAGCTTGCCATTTAGGTATACGTTGTATCCAAATGCTCCAAGACTCTTATCTTTATCACTTGGCTGTTTGGCGGCATTCCATGATAATGATACTGTTCCTGATGAAAAACTTAAGTTAAGTCCAGATGGATCAGGTAATGTGCTATATTTATTGCTTACTTGTTTTGGAGCATAACCACGTTTAAATAGTTCTGTTATTATCATGCTACTTGGAGTAGTTGCACTTGGAAGTTGTTCCGTTCCTTTTACAACTTTTACTCTTACTACGCTTGATGGTTTTGTCCATTTAGCGCCAGTGCTATCAAATAGTGCTCTACCACATGATCTAAATAAACTGTTTCTGTGATTATACATTTGTGACATTGTTAGGTAGACACCTTTTTTATTTTCAATATATCCAGTCCACATAGCTACAACCATATTTGGAGTGTAGCCAACAATCCAGCCATCTGGTGCAGCATCTGATGAATATCCTAATTTGTATGCAGTTTGCAAATCATAGTTTGTAGTACCTGTTTTCATTGCTAATTCATCTGAAGTAATGCCAGAAATACCATTGTGAGGTCCAACACCTTTTAAAACATCTGTAATCATATAGGCTGTAGAATCACTCATTGCTTTTTCGCCTTCAGATTTAAATTCAATTTTTTCATCTGAGTTTCGTAAAATTATTTTATTAACAGAATATGGTTCATAATATGTACCACCATTACTAAATGCTGCATAAGCTCCGGCCATTTGGATAGGTGAGGCACCATTGAAGGCTCCAAGAGCGTGAGCTTGATGAAGGTAACCTGTTGAATCAATTTCTGGTTTTATTCCTAACCCTTGGGCAAATGATTTTATTTTTTCATTGTTTACTGATTGAAAGGCAAGAACTGCAGGAACGTTTCTTGAATCCATTAATGAATATCTAAGAGATATATTTCCCATGTATCTTCCGTCATAATTTACAATTCTTTGACTTGTTCCAGAATAGTAAATAGCGTGGTCGTTAAAGATATGTGCTGTTGAGTAGTTGTTAAATTCTACGGCAGGTCCATAATCGAATATTGGTTTTGCAGTTGATCCAATTTGTCTTGATATGTCTGTTGCATAGTTAAAGGTTCTTTCTCCTTTTCTATTTCTACCGGCACCGACTGCTAATATTTTACCTGTTTTACTGTCTACTGCGATGGCAGCTCCTTGAATTGATTTATTTACCCATGTGTGAGTTTTACCACTAAAGACATTATCAATTGCTACTTGCTTTTTGGCATCCATATTTGTAAATACTTCCATAGCTACAACATATGGATCCATACCTGTTTTATTAGTTATTTCTTGAACTACTAAATCAATGTATCCTTGATATTTGTTAGTATTAGATGATTTTGTTTTTTGCAATAAATCTTTTACTTTTATGCTTTCTGCAATTTGTTTTTCTTCTTCTGTGATATAACCATGTCTTACCATTAGCGATAAAACTGTTGAACGTCTTGCTTCAGCAGCTTCAGCATCTTGATATGGATCGTAAGCACCAGGTGCTTGGAATAGACCTGCAATTATTGATGCTTCTGCTAAATTCATTTGTTTAGCAGGCTTTCCAAAATATGTTTGAGATGCTTGCTCAACACCATAAGAATTACTTCCTAGGAATGGTTCATTTACATAGTATTCAATTATTTCTTGTTTTGTAAATGCTCTTTCTATTTTAAATATTGATAGATATATATCAGTGAATTTTCTTATTATACCTTGAAGCCCTTCAGCTTCACGTGATGTGAAATTATTTTTTGCAACTTGCATTGTAAGTGTTGATCCACCACCAGCATCTGATGCTCCTGCAAGTTGACCTAAAACTGCTTTAGTAAATCTTGGGGCATCAACACCATTATGTTGGAAAAATCTAGAATCTTCTGTTGCAACAATTGCATCTACTAACACTTCTGGTAATTCATCGTATTCAAGTTTTTCACGTTTTTCACTACCTAGTGTAGCAATAACATTCTTTTTGTTATCATAAATTATTGTTGTTTCGCTTCTTTCTAGTTTTTCAACGTTAAAGTCAGGAGATGCTAGGATAACTATTATAAAGAATACAATGAATGCTAGTATTCCAATTATTCCTAATAATAAGATTATAAGGAATAAACTTTTTGCACGTTTTCTTTTTTTACTTCCTATTGGATATTTATCTATAGTTCTAACTAGAAGTAATAGTAATATATAAAGAATAGTAAATGGAAGTGCTATCCACAATCCAAAAACGAAATATCCTGCAATTAGAAATAGGAGAGATGTTACTATAATAAATCCTAGTGCTACCTGAGATGTTTCTCTAGGTTTTAGTAAATCGGCTCTATTCATTGTATTTTTATTTTTCTTAACTTTTATTTTTTTTAATTTCATGATATACCTCCATATTTATCAATTATTTCAATATAATCTACTTTGGGCATTAATTTATCTTTTATTAGATGTCCTTTTTCTTTAAAAAAATCAAGTGGTACTGATTTTCTAGTATTAGTATTTATAAAATCTATGAAGTCTTGTCCAAATAAAAGATAGGTTTCATTTATTTTAGTAAATCTTACTATTAGGAAACAGATACCTCCGTGTCTTAAAACATTTTGTAAGTGTTTGATTTGATGAGCATGAATATTTCCTAATGGGAACGCTGTTTGAGTTGTTTCTTTGGCTTCAAAATCGACATATTTTCCATTATAGAGACCATTATAATCAGTAGTTGAGGGTTTTTCGAAGTAAGCATTTACTATTTTTTCATTTACTTGTTTTACTACTTTAACAGGAGTAGGCTTTTTATAAATTACTGCAATGTCGTTTTCTAAATAGTACTTATTAGATTCATTTAATTCTGATTCTAAAGTCATACCTCTGTTTCCATAATATTTAAACTTGGCTGTTTTTATTATCTTATTTGGATATTTAATCAAAAATCATCACCGTACTAAAATTATACTATAAATAGACAAATTTATCAATATTAAAAGATGTTTCGAAATAGTAATTCACATATAAATAAATTATTTTACATAAAGGTGTCAAATTACAAAAATATTTGTCGTAAAGCAATGTTTTTTTGTTTGTTTTTTTCTAGTTTTGTCGAATTTGTAGAATTTGTTTGTTTTATATCATATACTTATTGTGGTGATTGTATGAATAATGATAGTTTGGTGTTTCTGTTTAATAATATTATTAAAGAGACAAAATCTTTGAAGGTTGATTATGGTAATCATCTTTTAAAAATAAATCGTTAGTTTGTTAGTATTAATTGACAAAATACGATTTTTTTTTTAGAATATATATGAAGGTTGGTGAGGGATATGAACCAAGACTTGAATTTAACACAAGATGATATTTTAGAAAAGGAGTTCAAAATTGATACTAGAGGATATAGGCTAAAGGAAGTTGATCAATTTTTAGATTTAATTATTGCTGATTATGGGACATTTATTGATGTTATTAAGAAGCAAGAACTTGAAAAGGATAGGCTTACTGAAGAAATAATTAGATTAAAAAAGCAATTACGTGATGCTAATGTAAATATGGAGATTGCTAAGGCATCTGGTAATAGTAGTGCTCCTGTTAACAATGTTGATATTTTGAAAAGAATATCTAACTTGGAAAAAGTTATTTTTGGAAAAGATGAATAGTATTTATTAGTAACATTTTAGGCAAACGCTGCAATTTATTTGTAGAGGAAAGTCCATGCTCACAAAAGCTGAGATGCTTTTAATGATTGTGCTAAGGAAATAAATAACCTTAGGAAGAGTAATTCTTACGGCTTCGAAATGACCTAAACTTCGGTATGGTCAAATTAGATATAAAAGTGCCATAGTGACGATACTTATTAGAAATAATGAGAGTGGAACGCGGTAAACCCCACAAGTGAGAAACCCAAATTATGGTAGGGGAACTTTGATAGGAAAATGAACCGATTCAAAGATCGAAAGATAGATAAATGTTTGCCACCTTTTAGGTACAGAACATGGCTTATTAAATGTTATTTTTATTTTAGAGGTGTTTTATGAAAGAAATAGGAGAACAGTTTAAGGAGAAAAGAGAAGAGATTGGTATAACTATAGAAGAAGTTTCTAATGACTTAAATAGAGATGTGGTTATTATTGAAAATTTTGAAAATGGTAATCATAAAGTATTTAAAGATGTATTGGAACTTAAAGATATGGTTAGAATATATGCAAAATATTTAGGACTTGATGATGAAAAGTATCTTGGAGAACTTGATGATTTTTTATTTGAAAAGACATCAAAAATTAGTGCGAGTGATATTAAAGAAAGATTAAAAGAAGAACAGGAAAAGAAAAAAGATGAAAAAAAGGTACATACTCCATATACATTAGAAGTAAAACCTAAGAAGGATTTTGTTCTAATTGTTATTGTTTTAATTATACTTTTTGTATTAGTGCTTTTTTATATATTACTTAAGAGTTTATTTTTATAGGAGGAATTTATGAAATTTAATTTACCTACAAAACTTACTTTTTTAAGGATTGGGCTTGCTCTATTAATTATATTACTTTTGTTATTTCCATTTTATAGAGTTGGCTTTGAGTTTAAAACTTTTTTGTTTCATAGTGTTTTAATAGACGTTAGATATATTATGTGTGGTGTTATATTTATGATTGCATCATTTACTGATTATTTAGATGGCTCTATTGCTAGAAAAAAACATGAAGTTACTGATTTTGGAAAATTTACTGATGCTATAGCAGATAAAGTTTTAGTTAATTCTGTGCTTATTATTTTTGCATCACAAGGATTTATTCCTGCGGTAATACCTGTAGTTATTATAGTGCGTGATATTATAGTGGATGCTATTAGAATGAATGTTAGTGCTAAAGGTAGTGTTCAAGCTGCTAGGATGAGTGGTAAGATAAAGACTGCTTCACTTATGGTTGGTATAGTATTTACTTTTTTCTATAATTTACCATTTGAATTATTTGGCTTTCAAATATCTAAGTTTTTCTTGTATTTTGGAACTTTGATGTCTTTAGTATCTATGGTTGAATATTATAATTTAAATAAAAAGTTATTATATTCTGAGTTTGAGACTAAAAAATAATTATTAATTTTATTATAAAAATTCCTTTGAAATGTTATGTTTCTTATAGGGATTTTTTTATTTTTTCTTTAAAAATAAGGGTCAAATTTAAAACAAACAAATGTTTGAAAAAAGTATTGACAATAGAAAAAAAGTGTTGTATGATGGATACAGATAGGGAGGAAAATACATGGCAAAAAAAGAAATAAAACAAGATAAAACATTAGATCAGGTATTAGCTGATATAGAAAAACAATTTGGTAAAGGTTCAATAATGAAACTTGGAGAAAATGCCCATATGGAAATTGAGACTACTTCAAGTGGATCACTTGCTCTTGATTTAGCTTTAGGAGTAAATGGATTTCCTAAGGGAAGAATAATTGAAATTTTCGGTCCTGAATCTTCAGGTAAAACTACTGTTGCTTTGCATGCAATTGCAGAAGTACAAAAAACTGGAGGACGTGCTGCGTTTATAGATGCTGAACATGCACTTGACCCTGTATATGCCAAAAGACTTGGTGTAAATATTGATGAACTTTTAATATCTCAACCAGATACTGGTGAACAAGCTTTAGAAATATGTGAAGCTCTTGTTAGAAGTGAAGCTGTTGATATAGTGGTAATAGATTCTGTTGCTGCACTTGTTCCAAAAGCTGAAATTGAAGGTGAAATGGGAGATTCTCATGTTGGTCTTCAAGCAAGACTTATGTCACAAGCTTTAAGAAAACTTTCTGGTACTATTAATAAAACTAAAACTACTTGTATATTTATTAACCAACTTCGTGAAAAAGTCGGAATATTATTTGGTAACCCTGAAACAACACCTGGAGGACGAGCTCTTAAGTTTTATTCAACTATAAGACTTGATGTAAGGCGTGGTGAACAACTTAAGACAAGTGATAGTGTAATTGGTAATAAAACAGTTATAAAGGTAGTTAAGAATAAAGTAGCACCACCATTTAAAACTGCGGTTGTTGAAATAATGTATGGACTTGGTATTTCTAAAGAAAGTGAAATAATTGATTTAGCAGTAGAAGCAGGAATACTTGATAAAAGTGGTGCTTGGTATGCATATAATGGTGAAAAGATAGGACAAGGAAAAGAAAATGTTAAAGCTTTACTTCGTGAAAATAAGAAACTATGTGATGAGTTAGAAGCTAAAGTAAGAACTTATTATACTGATAAGAATAGGGACTAAAGTTCCTTTTTTTGTGAACAGTTATATTATTATAAATCTTGGTAAATAAAAAATCACTGATTTAGTGATTAATTATATGTGAGTGTGTGAAAAGTTATCCAAGATAATATAATAGATATCAATGCAAATATTGCGGCTATTATTATGATATACAGATATGATTTAGCAAAATTTTTTAGGTTTATATTTTTGTTTGAATCTCCGAATGAATAAATAAGTATAAATATTAGCCCTATTATTGGTATTGAAAATAAGATTTGATATCCAATATATCCCCATGGTGATATAGGTCTAAATTCTTCAGAAATATTATTATTCATAAAAAACTCCTTTCTATTTGATATTATCATTTCAAATATTATAAGTCAATGTTTTCATAGGTTGACTTTTTCTTTTTTTAATTTTACAATAAAGTTGTATCAAATAAATCTTTCTATTTGATATAGAAAAATAAATGGAGGTTAATATGAATAAAACAGTATTCTCCATTTTACTTGTCATAATTGGATTAGTTTTAGGAACTTTATTAACTTTTGTAATAAATAAAATAAGAGTTAATAATGCAGAAAAAAAGATAAAAAGTTTAAGTGAAAAGGCTCAAAAAGAAGCTGAAAAGGTTAAAAGAGATATGCTTTTTGAAGCTAAAGAAGAGGCTCACAAATTAAAGATGGAATTTGAAAAAGAAATGAAAGAAAAGAAGTCTGAAATGAAAGAGTCTGAAAATCGTCTTATTCAAAGAGAACAAAATATGGATAAGAGGGATGAAAATTATCAAAAAAGAGAAAAGTTTTTAGATGAACGTGAAGAAAAATTACAGGAAAAGATCACTAAAATTCAAAATGATCAAGCTGAAATGGAAAAATTAAAACAGGAGCAAATAGATTTGCTTTCTAAAATAAGTGGACTTGATAAGAAAAAAGCACATGATTTAATAATGAAAAAAGTAGAAGAAGATATGAATATGGAGATAGCAGCTTACATTAAGGAAAGAGAAGATGAAGCTAAACTTAATATGGATAAAGCTGCTAAAGAGATGCTTGTTAGTTCTATGCAAAGATTTTCTTCAGAAGTTAGTAATGAACAAACAGTTTCTACGATTGAACTTCCTAACAATGAAATGAAAGGTCGTATTATTGGTAGAGAAGGCAGAAACATTAGAACAATTGAAGCTATTACAGGTGTTGATTTAATAATAGATGATACTCCTGAAGCTATAGTTATTTCATCATTTGATCCATTGCGTCGTGAAATAGCTAAGATTACTATTGAAACATTAATAAAAGACGGAAGAATTCATCCTACTAGAATTGAAGAAATTTATGATAAAACTGTTCGTGATATGAAGGAAAAGATTACTGAGTTTGGTAATAATGCACTTTTTGAACTTGGTATTACTAGGGTAGATAATGAACTTATTGAAACAATAGGTAAACTTCATTTTAGAACAAGTTATGGTCAAAATGCACTTGCTCATTCTATAGAAGTAGCTCATTTAACTGGTGTTATGGCTGCTGAACTTGGTGAAAATGTTACACTTGCTAAAAGAGCGGGGCTTTTACATGATATTGGTAAAGCAATAGATCATGAAGTTGAAGGTAGTCATGTTGAGATTGGTGTGGATATTGCTAAAAAATATAAAGAACCTGAAGTTGTAGTTAACTCTATTGCATCACATCATGGTGATACTGAAGCTAAGAGTGTTATTGCAAATCTTGTTCAGATTGCAGATTCTCTATCAGCATCTAGACCTGGTGCTCGTAATGATTCTCTAGAAAACTATATTAAGAGACTTGAACAACTTGAAAGTGTTTCAAATGATATTAAAGGTGTCGAAAAAAGTTATGCACTTCAAGCAGGTAGAGAACTTAGGGTACTTGTTAAACCTGAAGAGATTGATGATGTGAAAGTTCATAAGATCGCTAGAGAAATAAAAGAGAAGATAGAAAATGAAATGCAATATCCTGGTACTATTAAAGTAACAGTTATTCGTGAAACTAGAGTTACAGAAGAAGCTAGATAAGCTTCTTTTTTGGTAAATAAAAAGCTGCTATTTAAGCAGCTTCAATATATATTTCTTTATTATAATCATGTTTTTTAACATTTAACTTTTTTAATTCTTTGTTATCTATTAAAAGAAATAGTTTTTCTAACTTATCTTTATTATTTGATGTTATTGGGTCATCCCATGTTAGGTCTAAGTGTAACCATTTATTATTAATATTTACTAAATTCCAAATATGTTCACTACTTGCTATCTTATAGTTATCTATTCCAAATTTATATAGAAATATTGCCATTGCATCAGCATAGCTACTGCATAGTCCATATCCATCAATTAATATATCGTTAGCTTTATTATATTCTTTATCTTTGTTTTTTTCTCTTATAGAATCAGTTGCATATCTACCATGATTAATAATATAGTTATGAATTGTTTCTATTTTTTCTTTATCTTTCATATTACTTTTTATTTCTTTGTTTACTATTTCATTTACTTTATTATTGATTAGTTCGATGTCTTCTTGGGTATATACTTTTTCTATCTTTAAATTTATTTCTCCATATTTGTCATAAGTTGTACTTACTTTTTTGAATGAGTTATATGGGTGAACAAAGTTATTGATATTTGAAAGTGTTTCTTCATTATTTACTAGTTCTACTATATCTTTTGTGCAATCTTTGTAGTTATCGTCACAATAGAACGTGAATTCTGTTTGACCACTGTTGATTACTGTGTAGAATATATTTAATAAATGTTTTTTATCTTTTGCTACAAAGTCACTTGTATTTTGAACATATTTATAATCTTTGTTTTTGAAGTATTCATTTTTATTTATTTTTATGTTTTCTTTTACTTTTAATATGTTTTCTCTATAATATATATATATTTCATCTTTATAATTTTTTTCTATATAGTAAGAGATACCTCCGATTATAGTAGTTATTACTACAAATATAAATAATAATTTTAATAATTTTTTCATTTAATCACCAGTTTTATTTTATCAAAAAAAAATAAAGTAATCAATATTACTTTATGTCGTTTACTGCTTTATTTAATTTTGATTTATCTCTAGAAGCTTTATTTTTATGAACTAGACCACTTTTAACAGCTTTATCAATCTTTTTGTTAGCATTTTTTAAGCTTTCTTCTGCTAAAGATTTATCTCCTTGCTTAGCAGCCATTCTTACTTTCTTAATAGCAGTTCTCATACTAGCGATTTTATCTTTGTTTCTTTCTTTTTTAATAGCATCGGTTTTTACTCTTTTTTTAGCACTTTTAATATTTGGCATTCTCTCACCTCACTTTTTTTAACACTTTAAATGATAACAAAAAACTGTTAAAAAATCAAATAAATTTAGTAATTTTTGTTATTTTTTCTATATTTGTATTATTTTTTTCTAAAAAACCACACTATAAAGGGTGATTTATGTGAAAGAAGTTGATTTATCAAAATATAGAATAAGAACAGATTTAGTGGTAGATTTAATTGATGAAGACTTTGCTTATCAAAGAAAACGTACTTATAAAAATATAACAATTAGTAATATTACATTGGATGATGAATCTTCAAAGTCTTTAAATAAATCTGTTGGAGATTATACTACTATCTATTTTGATGATGTTACTGATACTACCAACTATAAAGATGTATTAAAGGTTCTTACTGATGAACTTTCTAAAATACTTAAAGACAGTAATATAAAAGATGATTATTCATGTATGATAATAGGCCTTGGAAACGAAAAAAGTACTGCAGATGAACTTGGGGTTACTACTGCTAAAAAGGTTACTGTAACTAAACATATTTATGATCTTACTGGTTCTTTAGAAGAGGGATATAGAGTTAGTACTTGTTTGATTCCTGGAGTTATGGGTACTACGGGAATTGAGACTAGTGATATTATTTCTTCTGTGGTTGAGAGAATTAAACCTGATTTTATAATAGTGATAGATGCTCTTGCTAGTGATTCTATAGATAGGCTTTTAAAAACTATTCAGATAACTAATACGGGAATTAATCCTGGAAGTGGGATAGGCAATAATAGAAAAGAGATATCTCGCAATATTTTTGGAATACCTGTAATTGCAATAGGTGTTCCTACGGTTGTTGATGCTACTACTATTGTAAATGATACATTAAATTATATGAAGAAACTTTTTAGTTATAACATTAAGAATAAAGATAAAGCTTCTGATAAACTTATTCCTAGTAGTAGAATAAATTATTTAAAGAATAATAATTATACTTTGTCTAAAAAAGAATCATCATATTTTTTAGGTGCTATTGGAGATCTTAACGATGATGAGAAAAAAGTTTTAATAGGAGATGTTCTAACTCCGATTGGGTATAATTTAGTTGTTACTCCTAAAGAGATTGATTTTATAGTTTTAAAACTTACTAATTTGATTGCAGAGGCAATTAATAAAAGTATTCATAATATATCGACAAAATACATATAGGCTCTTGTTATACAATTACTATGGTGATTTGTATGAATAGGGTAAAGTGTGTGTTTTGTCTTTTTTTATTTATAACTTCATTTTTCTATGCTAAGAATCTAACTGATAAGATAGATATTATTGATTTTATTATGAATAAGAATAGAAGTTCTTTAGTGGTAGAGGCCTTAACAGGCATTGATTTTAAAGATTCTGTTAATTTTTTAGATTTGAAAGATAAAAATTATTCAAAAAAAGACTCTAATAATAAATCATTAAATTTTGTAAATAAAGGTGTTAAAAACGAAGTCGTTTTTGATGATACGAAACCTATAATTTATATATTTAATACACATCAATCAGAAGAGTATGCAAATGGGGGCTATGCTATTAGTCCTACAGTTGTTACTGCAAGTTATATGCTTAAAGATGAACTTAATAGCTTTAATATATCTTCTTTGGTTGAAGAAAAGGATGTAATAAAAGAAGTTAAAAAACGTGGTTATGATTATTCTGGAACTTATACTGTTAGTTTTGAATATTTAAAGTCTAGAAAAAAAGACTATCCGTCTTTAGAATATTATTTTGATGTTCATAGAGATTCTATAACTGGCGATGCTTCTAGGGTTAGTATAGATGGTAAGAAATATGCTACTATGATGTTTTTAGTAGGGTCTAGACATGATAATTATAAAAAAAATGTTAACAATTTAAATGTTATGAAGAAGTATCTTGATAATAATTATAAAGGTTTAGTTCGAGATACTTTTTTACAAAGTAAATGGACATATAATCAGTGGTATAGTGAGAAAATGTTTTTAGTAGAAATCGGAGGACCCGATAATACTTTGGAAGAGGTTTCTAACACTATTAAAGCTTTAGCAGAGGCTATTAAATACTATGTGGAGGGTGAAAATGAAAAATAAAGTTATTTTAATTATTTTTTTAGCTCTTTTTACTTTTTATTCACTTCTTCTTATTGCTCAAAAAGAGGGTTATTATAAAAGTAGAAATGAAAAAGCTAAAATTCTGACACAAGAACAAATTGAGGAATTTGAAAAAGATGTTAGTTTAGGTAGAAGTGTTGATATAAGAAAATATGTTTTATATGAAGATAAAGATTATTCTAATAATCTTAGTGATGATATATATAGTGTTTCTTTGAAACTAGAAAGTGTATTTGATACTACAATTAAATTTATTTTTAATGGTGTTTCTAAAACTGTCAATGATTAGAATTAGATATTTTTATTGGTGAAGTAAAGTAAATGTTGGAAAATTTTAAGAGAAAATACAAGTTATGTAATTAATTTGTATTTTTTATATTCTTTTTGATAATATATAATCCA
>CADBUX010000016.1 GCA_902797995.1 uncultured Erysipelotrichaceae bacterium
CCATTTAGTTTTATTGTTTGTTTTTGTCATATCTGTTAATATTTCTTTTCCAGTATGACTTCCTCTTCTTATTGTGAAAAGTGATTTTCCTTTTTTACCTCTTATTTTATTCAAACCTTCCACCTCCGGTTTGAGTACTATTATACCAGATTTACACTTTTTAAGTCAATTTTGACACTATTGTTTATGGCTTTAAAACGGTATAATCCTTTTATATTATATGCATTTAGTCTATGTAAAATGACTAAAATTGTCATAAATGTTTACACTAAAAAATTAGTCAAAAATGACTAATTTTCGTTTGTTTTTATTTCTTGATTTTCTATCTTTTTTGGTTGGTCTTTTTTGTTTAGTTTTAAGAATACTAATAACCCTATTACAATAGCTAGTAATACTATCGAAAGTATTGGTCTATATCTAAACCATGCAATTGCTATTACTACTAGAGATACTGCTAATCCTAATACTGTTGATATTAGACCAGTTCCAGTATTTACGATGCTTCCCAGTACTGGTATTTTATTAGTTAAGCTTTGAAGTGGTGCAAATAAAGATCCTGTTCCTATTATTACTACTAAAGTTCCTACTATTCTGAATAACCATTTAGTTTTATTGTTTGTTTTTGTCATATCTGTTAATATTTCTTTTCCAGTATGACTTCCTCTTCTTATTGTGAAAAGTGATTTTCCTTTTTTACCTTCTTATTGTGAAAAGTGATTTTCCTTTTTTACCAGTAAAGGCTGTTAAAGTATTACCTGTTTGTACTCCAAGAAGTGATACCTCTCCATCAGTTGCATATTCATAAGATATTCTTAAATCTCCAATTTGAGTTCCTTCCTCAGTTTTTGTATTGGTAATATAGTTGCCTTCTAATCTGAAATCTTCAACGGGTTCTTTATACATTTCTGTTAGTTTTTCATTATTTAATTTTTCATTGCAAGATAAACTATTTAGTAATCTTTCAGGTAAATCAAACGCTCCGACTTTTACATTTGATGCTAAGAAATCTTCGCTTTCATATTTAAATGATGCTGGATTGGTATGACCAGATTCTTTAAATTCTGATGAATCTTCTAAACGATCTGACCAATCTTTTGTATAGTTGCATGTTTCTTTATCGTTTTCATCAGTTGTACATTCTTCGATCCATTGATACATTTCAACATTTCTTCTTAGTTTGGCGCCTTTTACTGTAATACTAAACTTATGATCTTTTAATTCTCCTGAATTACTTAAATCTAATTTTCCAGTTGTTGCAATTAGCTGTCCTTCATTTTTTGAATCAATTTGTTCACTAGTTACATCTTTGTAACTTTTTAAGCCTTCATTAATAGCACTTTGCGTTTGTACTGTTCTTCCTTCGTTCCAAGATAGTAGCATAATACCTAATACTATTAATGCTAATCCTCCGAGTATACCCCCACCAGATTTTTTGCCGTTTTTCATAAATTCCTCCTTTATTTACTTATAGTATATAGTATTAGTTTTTAAAATACAACAAATAATTAAAAAAGATATAATCTTTTTGATTATATCTTTTTAGCATGTAGTACCACTCTTTCTTTACCTGTTGAAGAACAAGTTGATAGTGTTAGGATACTATCATCTTTAGTAATGCTTATACCAAAATCATTTATACTTCTTGCTTTAATTGTTTTTAGGAAGTTTGCATATTGTTTATCATTATTAAAATCAGTTTGTATATAATAGTCTTCTGGCATTACTTGATAAACAGAAAATACTTTATAGGTGAATGTTCCTTGTTCAGCTACCAATTTAATACTTTGATTATCTTTATTGTTGTACCACTTTTTTGTTAATACTTTTTTTAGTGTTCCAAACATACTTCCATCTCTCATATTATGACCAAATATAACTATATTCTTATCTGTACCATCTATTTTATTCTGATATGATGCAAATACCCAACCCGCACTATTGGGTTTTTGTTTGAAACTATGATGCAAATAATAATCGTTATCATTACCTTTTACTACTATGTAATCAATATTAGTGTTGTTTACTTTTATATATGCCACTGTGTCTGGATTTTGTTCTTTTAATTTTTTAAAATCTATTTTATATATATTATTATTACTTTTTACGTGTTTATTTATATCTTGTTTGATTCTTTTTACTTCTTTTGTATCAGAATACCAATTAACTATTTTGTATGCTGAGGCCATCATTAAAAGCAAGCAAATTATAATAGAAATTAATATAGCAATGTTTTTATTCTTTTTCATATTTTATCACCTGTATAAAATAGACTAGCTATGCTAGTCTGTTTTACTATTCAAATTCTTTTTTTATAGTTCTAGTTGTAACTTCAATTATACCACTTAAGCCTATTGTAAAAGTGACAATATAAGTCATGATACTATCACCAGTTTGTGGGTTGTTATGTTCTTTCTTTGAAGTTTTCTTTTTTGGAGTTTCTGGTACTTTTTCATTTTTTAGTTTTAAATTGATAGTATGATTTTCGTCATATGGATTATACCAACTAATTCCTAATAGGTTTTGGTAAGCTCCATTATCAAAATCATTACCAGATAAATCTGTGGATGTATTATTTGTTGCAAAAATATATAAATGCATATCAGATGGATGATGATCAGTATTACTTATTAAGTATTGATATAGTTCAAAATACCTTGCTATTTTTTTTCTTATTTCTTCGCTGTTTTTAGCATTGTGATCTCCACCATTCCAATGTCTAGCTAAATTGCCAAAAGCATTACCCTCTCCAATAACGGTTTTAAAAATATCTTTTCCTAATGGTGCATCTGGATCATAAACAAAGCTTCTATACCATGGATATAAATACCATGTGTATGATCCGTTTATATAATAATCATATCTATCATAGTTTTCTGGAGCTTGTGATGTTTTTACTCCTTGCACTCTCGTTAAGCCAGCATTTGTATAGTTTTTAAGTGCTGATTCTGTTACATATCTAATTTCAGCTTCAGTTAAATCGCTGAAAATAGTTGAAGCTTTTTGACGGTGATAAATAATATCTAACAGTTTGTTATATAGTTCTGGTTTGCTTAAAGATTGATCAGATATATCTTTTTTTTCTTTATTTTGATGAGCATCAACAAATACGGTTTGTGTTGTAAAGTTTTTAATGTCTTCAGAATTTAATACTGCTCCATCGTATATTGAGTTTTCATCTGGCGTTTCCCAATCTTGATTTATACAATACACTTCAGACTTTACTCCTTCGATTTCTACATAGTATAGAGGAGTACCACCATAATGTGGACAAGGTGTTTCAGAAAAATCAACACCTGCTTCAGTATCTGCGATTTCTACCTTAACAGTAAATGATTTGTCTAGTGCTAATTTGTACCCTTCTGGTGCTTGTTTTTCATGTAATGTATAAGTTCCTTCTGGTAATAGAGATGTATGTTCTGTTCCATCTGATACCCATTCATCTACCACATTACCTTCGCTATCTAGTATTTGAAGTACAGCGTCTTTTAAAGGCTTATCATTTTCATCTACTTTTGTAGTAATTACTGCCACTTTATGTTCTTCAATTGGATTATTGGTGTGTTCAACTTTAGGAGTAGCATCATTTGAATTTGTTGTTGCAGATTGATTTGATAAGTTTTGTTCTTTTTCTATGTCTTGCTCATCGTTTGTGTCTTGGGTCTCTTCTAAAAGACTTTCTGCATTATTATTGGCAGTTTGTTCTGCCATTTCGTTATTTGCTTCGTCTGCATAAACAACTATTGGAGTAAATAACAGAAAAAAAGAAAATATAAATATTTTACTTATCTTTAATATTTTATTATTTTTCATTTCAACAAAACCTCCCCGAATGTTTTTAAATATTAAATTGTTTTCTTACTAACACAACTTCTTTTATTTTTCAATCATTATTTTTCCCTCCTTTTAAAAAAATATGCATTTATATGACATTTTCTTATAAAACAAGAAAATAGTTTTACCATTTAAATTGAATTACAATAAAATAATTTGACAACTTTTACCAGTTGTGTTATATTTGAGGGGAATTTAAGGAAAGGAGTGGGAATATGAATAGATATATTAAATTCATTGAAAGTAGTTATAAGTTAAAAAAAGAAGGTATATTGGTATTCCCTTCTCTTTAAACTATGACTACTAAATTTTAGTAGTTTTTTTTATTATAAAAGGAGGAGAATATGAAAAAAGCAAATACTTTTTCTATCATTTTTAAATATTTAAAAAATGATAAGTTGAAGCTATTTATTTATCTTGTACTTGTTTTATTTTCATATTTACCTGGTCTATTATCGGCGTTCTTTTGGGGTTATGCTTTAGAAAAACTATTTGTTAAAGATTTTGATAGCTTTGCAATATATTTAATCATTTGGGAAAGTATATGGATTTTCTTTTTTGTAATCCTATCTATTCCTAGAGATATATTGTATAACTATTTTGAGGTCAAATTTACTAGAAATGTTTCAAAAGAATTGTATTCTAAAATGAATGATTTACCTGCGAGAGCTTTTGAAGAAAAAGGTGTTGGAGAACTTATAAATAGATTATATACCGATCCTGATAGAGTTATGGATTTGTTAAAATCTTTAATTAAACTTGTATGTAAATCTATTGTAATATTCCTAGTTGTGGGATTATGTTTTCATATATCTTGGATACTTGGAGTCGAAGTGTTACTATTTGGATTTATTATGGGATATATATCTTATAGGTTTTTTCCTAAGATTAAAACTATTCAAAAAGATATAAAGAAAGACTCAGATGAATATGTTAAAACTGCTACAGAAAACATTACAGGAATAAGAGAGATAAAAGCTTTAGGAATTAAAGAAAATATTAAAAGAATAATGTTTTCTAAAATTGATTCTTTATTTGATAAAAATGTAAAAATTAATAAATATGAAATTGTTTATTATAATTTAAGTAGTTTTGTATACTTTATATTACAATTCATTATCCTTGTTTCTTGTGGATATTTAGTTTGCACAGGAAAAATTGCTTATAGTATGTTTATTGTACTAGAATCATACATATGGAGAATAGATGAAGTTGTAGAAAGTATTAGTGACTTTGGAATAAATTATAATAAAGTTACTGTATCACTTAATAGAATCGATGAAATAATAAATAATAAATTATATGAGGATGAGAAATTTGGTAAAAAGAATTTAAATAATTGTAAGGGGTTAATTGAATTTAAAAATGCTAGTTTCAAGTATAGTGATGATGAGGATAATGTTATTAACAATTTAAGTGTGAAACTTATGCCTAATAAAAAGATAGCTATTGTTGGAAGAAGTGGTAATGGTAAAAGTACTATATTTAACTTAATATTAAGATATTTTGATGTTACTAAAGGTAAAATTTTACTTGATGGTACTGATATTAAGGATTTAACTGAAAAGTCTTTAAGAGATAATATATCTATTATTAGACAAACACCATTTCTATTTAATGAGAGTATATTTAACAATTTCAAATTAGTTAAAGATGATGTTACTTTAGAAGAAGTTCGTGGCGCTTGTAAAAAAGCGTACATAGATGATTATGTTATGAACTTACCTAATGGATATGATACTGTTATTGGCGAAGGTGGTGTAAACTTATCTGGTGGTCAAAAGCAACGTTTAGCAATTGCTAGAACACTTCTTTTAAATACTAAGGTTATATTATTTGATGAAGCAACATCTGCACTTGATAATGAGTCACAAGAATACATTAAAAAAACTATTGATGATTTAGTTAAAGATCACACTGTAATAATTGTCGCACACAGATTATCTACAATAGTAGATGCAGATGAAATTAACATTATTGATAAAGGAAGATTACTTGATACTGGTAAACATGAAGAACTACTAAAAAGATGTGAATTTTATAAACATTTATATTTTAATGAAGACTTAAATTCAAAAGAAAAGCACTAGAAAATCTAGTGCTTTTTTACTTAAAAAATATTAATCTTGCATTGGTTTTTCTAAGAATGTTATTTCTTTTTTATCCATATCTACTTTTACTTTTAATCCAAGTGGAAAAATACACATTGGATCAGCATGACCAATATTAATATTATAAAGAATTGGTAATTCTGGATTTACTTCTCCAACTACTTTTTTATATACTTCTTTATATTCTTCGTAATATGCCTCATTTTTTGGCTTTCCTACAATGATACCTTTTATTACATCAAATAATCCTATAGCAGCCATGTTTAATAAGGTATATCTGACATAGTCTGGAGTTGGTTCTTCTTCACTTGTCTCTAAGAATAGTATTTTATCTTTCCATTCATCAAGTGATGGCCATATTTTAGTGCCTACGAACATTTGAAAAACATCTAGGCAACCTCCGAGAAGTTCTCCTTCGAAAGTTCCTTCTCCTTGCAGTATTTCGTATCCGTGTGCTTCATTCTGCATTTTTCTTGGAATGTTATCATTTTCCTTTATAGCCCAATCTAAATATTCACTTGTCCATTTAGGGCTAGATGTTATTTGTATATTTTCTTTATTTTCAAATAAAACTTCGTTTACATATTTTTTTGTATATTCATGCATTTGTTTGTTTTCTGCAAACTCACACATTACTACTGGTCCATAGTATGACATTAAACCTGCTTTATACATCATAAAATGAATTGTAGTTGTATCGGAATAACCCATAAGTATTTTAGGATTGTTTTTTATAACATCAAAGTCAATATATGGTAATAATCTTATTGAATCATCACCACCAATATTACTTATAATAGCTTTAACTTCTTTATCTTTAAAAGCATCCATTAAGTCTTTAGCTCTTGCTTCTGGGTGTTTATCTAAATACTCAATACCTTTTAAAGCGTTAGGCATTGTTTTAATTTTTAATCCAAATTCTTCTTCAAGTCTTTTCTTACCAAGTTCATATCTATGTATAAGTGCTGGTTCTCCTGCCAAGCCACTTGATAAGCTTACTATAGCTACTGTATCACCTTTATTTAATTTTTTTGGTTTAATCATGTTTTTCACCTTCTTATACTTTATTATACTTTTAATTATCGAGTTTTACTATTTTTATTCTATCTAATGGTATTAATTCTTTATTTGATAACTCTAAGATATCATCAATTGTTTCTCCACCTCGGATTTGTTTCTTGTCAATGTTTTTTATCTCATCTTCTGTCATCCATTTTACATCAGATATTTCCACATTATCAAACTCTACTTCACCACTTATATATTTACCAAGGAAATAAAGAATTAATAATTGTCCTAAAGAAGATACAGTTTCTTGTATTGCAATCAATCCTTTTATATCTACATCAATATTTGTCTCTTCTTTAGTTTCACGAATTGCTGCTTCGATAATTGATTCATTATCATCAAGTTTACCAGCAGGCATATTCCATTTGCCTTTTTTACCTTCTTTATTTTCCTGAACCATTAATATTCTATCGCCTTTTTTTACGCACACTTGCGCTACTATTGTTCTCATATTTATAATCACCTGTTTTTTTGTTGTTTGTAGACTTTTAATACATATAGCTCTAAACATTCATTAGTTCTATCATATATGGTATTATCTATAATTGGTATCATATGATAATAATCATTTTTATTCCAGCATAGTATTGCATATTTACCTTTAGATAATTTTAAATCCTCTACTTTGATATCATTATTTATTTCTTCTATTGTATAATCTTTAGATGATAGATATGTTTCAAAAACTTCCATGTCATTATAATTATTTGCATTTTTCTTTTTAGTTAAATTAATCAATTCTTCTTTCATCTCATTATATTCTTTATTGAATAGTTTACAAAAAGATCTGATTACGCAATTACTATTGCCATTTGAATTACAAATGTAATATTTTTCAAATTTCATAAATATCACCTTTATTTAACTTTTTTGGTTTAATCATATTTTCATCTTCTTATACTTGTTAATACTTTTAATTATCTAACTTTACTATTTTTATTCTATCTAGATGTATTTATTCTTTTGAATCATTAATATTTTTATATCCTAACGATTGTAATGTTTTAAGGTCTTCTAAATGATAATCAACTTTAGCTTCTAAATTCCATATTGCATTAGGAGAATACTTTTCAGAGCATTTCAATACCTTTTCAATATCAATTGTTCCATGATTTAACCCTAAATGTTCATCATTATTGTGCCCTGGTATATTTTGCTTTCCATGGTTATTATGTAAATGGTAATATACAATTCTGTCTCCTAATGTTTCTATCCATTCTTCTACGGCCATATTAGAATTAGCATGAGCATGACCGATATCTAAGCATATTCTTAATCTGTTATCATTTACTCCGTCAATGACATTTTTTAACATATCACTTCTTAATTCAAACTGATTTTCAAGGCAAATTGTAATGCCATCATCTTTATCTTTTAAAAAATTTTTCCAAAAATTAATTGCTCTAGCAGTCCATTTTGTTTCAGTTGAAGTTCCTGGATAATAACCATTATGAAATACTATTTCAGTACATCCTAACTTTTTAGCAATTTCATACCCTTTTTCGTAATATTTTTTTGCTACAGCTACTATTTCTGGAACCTTAGAACCAACATTCATTTCACAATAAGGTCCATGCATACTTTTACTAATAGTAAGTTGGTCTAAAACTTCTTTTTCTTTTAGTAGTTCCTCTTCAATTCTTATATCTGCGCTTTTTCGTGTTTCTCCTTTTTTGGGCATCAAATCATAAAAAGTTTGAACTTCAATCCCTATATTATTATCTTGACATTTTTTTATTGTTTCTTCAAACGATGAACTATCACACAATCTTATTTCTCTCATTTTTCCACCACCTATAATTATTATATCATTGTTTTTTTAAAATTTTACTGGGAACGATTTCATTATTTTGAAAATCAACTTTAATACATTCACAGTTTTTAACTAAATATGATAAATATTGAAAAGAGTCATTGATTAGTTTAGACGAATCTCTCATATCAAAAAATCTCATTGCCCAGAAACTTTCATGTGCTATACATGGATATGGTTGTCGCATATCTCTAACATCAATATATTCTAAATCGCTTATTACATATAGTATAAAACTATTTGCATTATTGGATAGTTTGAAATTTAAATTATCAGCGTGTTGTTTTAAATCAATATTTATTTTTTCATTATCGTATTGGTTAGCAATTTCTTCAAGATATTTATTATTAGGATACTTTTTTCTAAATGATATTGTATTGCTAACTCTATATGCTATATCTTCTTCAACAAATAAAACATCATCACTTATAAAACCATACCCTTTTTCTAGTAGCTTTATTAATAAGGTTGTTTTTCCTTTACCACTTTCACAAAGCATACCAATTGCTTTATCTTTATATGAAACTGCAGATGCATGAATAGGTAACACTTTTCTACTAACGGTAATTAAATCCAACAATACTCTATTTAGATTAAGCATTGTTCCAACTATATATATGTTATTATCAGTATAGCTATACTTTAAACAAAAATCATCAGTAGTATAGCTAAAATATGCATATACATCCTCATTATATTGATAATAAGTATTATATTTATTAGGTGCATGTTGATAGAAAAAATACTTATTAATATTCTTATAAAACTCAATTAATTCATTTGGTACTTGCTTTTGCATTTTAGTAGTCTTAATAGTAGAAAAAAAAGCATCACGAAATCTCTGTTGATTTGTTATATAAATATTTATTTTTATTATAGGTAAATCTTTATTTATTGGAATTTCATTATTTGGCAGCAATAAATTCTTATCATCTGAAAATATTGTCATTTCATAATTACCTATATTAAAAAAAGTTTTATATTTAGCTATTTCTTTAATATCTATTTCTATTTTTTTATCATTTGACATAGCGGATCAACACCATAGTATTTACTATTTTTATCATCAATTTGCAATGCTAAACAACCTCTTCCACAATTATCACGATAAGTACATTTTTTACACAATTCAACACTATTTTTTCTTTTTTCTATTTGTTCTTTCATTTTAGAAACACATTTTTCCTTTAATTCAAGAAAGTCTTCTTTTAATAATGAACCAACATCAAATCCAAAGCTAGATTTCATTAACCAAGGACATGCTCCAAGTTTACCATCATATGTTATATTCATAAAATTATATCCTTTGCATTCTTGCAATACTTTTTCTTCTTCTTCTTTTTTAACTCTAAAAATTTCTATTTTTAGATCTTTAATAGGCTTTTTATTGATTATAGACATTTTTTCTAATAGTTTTTCTTCTAAAGATTTATCATCTTTTTTAAAGTTTTCTGCTCCTCTACCAAGTTTGGCTACTAAATAAAAACTCATAACTTGCAATTTATTATCTATAGCTATTTTTACAACTTCTTCTATTTCATTTATACTTTCATCAGTAACCATAAAACTTGCTCCAATTTTTATTGGGGAATCTTTTAAAATTTTTATTGCTTTCATTAGTTTTTCAAATGCTCCGTCTACTCCTCTTAACCTATCATGTGTTTCTGGAGTAGAACCATCAATGCTTAAGTGTATATAGTTAACACCTGCTTCATATAGTTTTTTGGCTAGTTCAGGTGTCATTAAAACACCATTAGTACTTATAGATGGAATAATTTTTTTACTAGATATATACTTACATATTTCTACTATATCTTTTCTAAGAAGAGGCTCTCCTCCAGATAACCATATTGCATTAAGACTAGAATCTTTTGATATATTATCTATTATTTTAAAAATCTCATCAGTACTTAAAGCTTTTAAATTGAAATCTTTGTTGTTACTAAAGAAAAGACAATGCTTACATTTCATATTACAAGCTGGAGTAATTTCCCATAGTATTCTAGTTTTTCCATCTTTCAAATTAAAAGGACATGTGTTAATAACTTTCATTTTATTCCTCCTTTAATAATGGATCTTTTGAATTGTATGAGCCATTTCTTTCTAAACATATTGCTGGACATCCTGATTTATAATCTTTATTTCTATTTCTTTTCATCTTATTGAATTCATTAATTTCATTACATTTTATTATTTCTTCAAATGAATGATCTTTTAGACTCATCTTTGAGCAATACTTTGGATCTAGTTTATTTATCCAAGAACATGGAGAAACATATCCTTGCGGATTTATATAGAAGAAATCTTCTCCTCCAGGACATATTTCATCAGTATTACAATACTTGTTTTTTCTATGCATGGATATCTTTATTTTACTTTTTTTATTTTTAATTTTTTCAACTGTTTGATCAAAAAGATCTATATCTACAAAAATTCCCTCATTATTCTTTGATCTTCCAACTTTTACTAACCAATTGAACACTATTTCATCAACATTTAAATTTTCTAAATATCTAATCATTTCATCTATATCATTTATATTTCCACTCCAAATAACTGTACCAACTCGGACATATATATCATGTTCTTTTAATAGTTTTATTGCTTTAATTGTTGGTATAAAATACTTCCCACCGCGAAAATCATTAAATATACTCTCTTTATGGCTATCTAAGCTAATATGTACTTTATTAATGCCTAAACTTTTTAATTGTCTAGCTATTTTATTGTCAATTAGAGAACCATTTGTTGAAATATTACATGAAATTCCTAGTTTTACTGCTTCTGAAACAATGTCAATCATATCCTTTCTAGAGAATGGCTCTCCTCCAGAAAAATATATTTCTTTAATTCCATATTTTTCTAGTTCTTTTAAGATTCTTTTAAAGTCATCTAGTTTTAACTCCTTACTCGTGTCAACAATTGAAGCTCCAGCACAACAATGCTTACATTTATAATTACAAAAATTTGTTACTTCCCATATTACCTTTTTCTCATTAACTTCAAAAAGGCAGAATTCTTTACTCATATTTTTCCTCCAAGTATTTAACTATCATAGAGATTATTTCATCTCCAAGTTTTTTCCTATAATAGTCATTATTATCTACATAATTAATTAATTCTTCTTTTTTTAGTATTTTATTATTTGAATTTTCAAAATTCTTCATATCATTTTTAATTCCATATAATCCAGCATATAGAAAGCAGGCTAATACTAAGTATATGTTACAATCAGAGTTTATTGCTTGATATATACATCTTTTACTCCAACCAATTCTATCTTTTTTTTGTTTTTCTTTGAAATATAATGGGACTTGTATTAGTGAGTCATCTCTTTCTGTGGAAAACTGTCTTTTGAATGTTTTTACTGGACTATTTGTCGTTGCTACGATTACAGAATATATAAAATCCTCAAAATACAATACTCCATTAATGAATTTCCTGCCTAAATCGCTTAATTCAAATTCATCTTTTTCATCATAAAATAAATTGTTTTTTTTGTTTTCATCCCATAAGCTAGCATGAATGGGACACGAAGATAGATTTTGATCATCAAATCCTTTAAACTCTATTGGATAATTATTTATGATTGATAAGCTTTTGGCAAATAATTTGGCAAAGGTATACTTATCTGCTGCATTTACCGCAATATCTGGAACTAAATCTATACGATTATGATACTTCCCATATGGCAAATAGTATTCTACATCAATATTACTATCTAATAAGCAATTCACAACATTATTATTAAATATGTTGCTTTCAGACATTATTTGTGATGAATAAAACTCTTGTTTGTTATCTTCTATTTTATATATTAATTGTGTTCCAAAAACAGGAGTTAAATTATTATCTCTAAACTCTTGAAAAGCTTCAGTCAATTTTGATCTTGTATCCAGTTTAAAGTTTTTTATACTGCACATCATTATTGCTGATTTTTGGGTATCATCATTAATAAATGATAATATTCTAAATGAATATGGGTCTGGAATAATTACTAACCAATCGCTACTCTTATCATTTTTAAAATCATTTATTAATGATCCATTAATACTAATTCCATCAAGCCAGGATACATGGGTATTATTAATTAATTCTTGTACTCCTACAGTTTTTGTGCGAAGTTCCCCTGAAAAATCTACAAATGTTAAATATATGTGCTTTATCTTATTATCAATCAATTCCTTTTTTATTTCTTCAATTTTTTCATTCATATTATCACTCCTTATTTTTTATTTATTATTTTAAATCACCTCTAGCTCCTAATTTTAACACAACTTTTTTAGTAACTGGCAGTGATCTTTCGAATGTGTCGCTAACATATCTTTCATCTGGATATTTATTTTCTAGTATATTTTTAAAATATGCATCAATAACAACTGAAAAAAATGCATCACCAGCTCCTGTTGCATCAATTTCTTTTGCCGGATCTTTTATTGGCATATTCCAAAATCCATTATCAGTTATAAATGTTGCTCCTTTAGAGCCATATGTAACTATTAATAATTTTGGTTGTAAGAAATCATATACATCATAAATATTTTCAGCTCTTATTTTTTCAAATAATGCTTTATAAACGTTTTCATTGACTTGAATTATTTCAAAGTTATTAGTTAAAATGCTTGATAGTTGTTCATTGTCAAATCTTTTAACTATCTTATCTCGACCTAAATCAATAACTTTTTTATTACTAGTTTTTTTGATTACGTTTAAGTCTAATTCATGTAAACTATCCATTATTATAACATCATCACTTTTTACATTATTTAATACATTATCAAATGTTACTATGGAATCTTTGTACCAGTTTTTCTTTTTGCTTTCATAATCTCCATTTTTCAGTTTATGTAACTCATATATTCTTGTATTAACATTTTCTATAATAGTATGTTTTAAGTCTACCCCAATACTATTTAAAAAGCTAATTTCTTTTTGACCATATTCATCATTTCCACATCCAGAAATAAGTGCAGTATTGTTACCATACAAGGCAAGTCTTGTAATCACATTAAACTTACTTCCTCCTCCAGATGCTGTAATAAGGTTATTTTCTTTGTCATATATACAATCTATTACTATGTCACCTATTGCCACAAATCTATATTTGCTATCATTATTGTTTTTCATAATAACTCAGTTCCTTATCTTTTATTAAACTCCCTTATTTTTCTTTTTGCATGGGTTGTTTGAGCTTTTTCTTCCCAATCTTTTCCTGGTCCCATACTTAAACTACTTGTTATGATTCTTACTCTATCTTTGTTTTTTAGCTTCTCATATATTGATACTTTATCATCATTTACTATTGCTCCAATCATTGAATTTCCTATATCTGTATGTATTCTATAAGCAAAGTCTATTGGTGTTGATCCTTTAGGTAATTCTATTATGTCTCCTTTAGTGGTATAGACATATATTTTATCTGTGAATAGTTCTCTTTTTATTTGGGTTAAAAACTCTTGATTGTCTCCAAATGTTGTATTTATTTCTGTTAAAGATTTAAAAAATTGATATTTTTCTTTCAAATCATTTTGCATTTTCTCCCGAGCATTATCTTTGCTTTGATTCCAATATGATGTTAAACCAAAAGATGCTACTTCATCCATATCAAATGTTCTTATTTGAGTTTGTACTAATCTATCATCTTCTCCGAAAACTGTTGTATGTAGTGATCTGTACATGTTAGTTTTTGGATTCCAAATATAATCTTTAAACTTATTATTGATTGGATTATATTTACTATGGATTAGACCTAAAGTTATATAACAATTTGTTATATCATCAACCATTATTTTTAACGATAATAAATCGTGAATATCTTCTATCTTTTTTCCTTCACTTAGTTTTTTATATAATCCATATATATTTTTAGTTCTTGTTTTAATTTCATTTGGTATTTCATTACATTCTAATATATTTTTTATGTTAAATAGCATTTCTTCTAGACAGTGTTTACTATCTTCTTCTATAAGTAAATGCTTTTCTTCTGTTTTTTTGTATTCTTCAGGTTTTAAATATTTTAGTGATAAATCTTCAAGTTCACTTTTTATTCTATATGCTCCAATATAATAAGCAAGTGGTACAAATATTTCCATGGTTTCTAATGAGTTTTCTTTTTGTTTAAATTCTGTTTTGTATTCTAGAGTTCTCATATTATGAAGTCGATCTGCAAGCTTTATAATTATAATTCTTACATCTTCTGTTATACCTGAAATTATTTTTCTAGTATTTGCTAAACTTCTATCTTGTTTACTTGAAAAGTTTAATTTACTTATCTTTGTTACTCCATCTACAAGATTTGCAACATCTATATTAAACTCTCTTGCTATTTCTTCTTTTGTTATTGGAGTATCTTCTATAGTGTCATGTAACAGTCCTGCACAGATTGTATCTTTATCTGCTTTCATCTCTGATAGAATGATTGCTACAGATATTGGATGTATTATGTAAGGTTCTCCGCTTTGTCTTACTTGTTTACTATGTAAATCTTTTGCTAAGTTATAAGCTTTTTCTATTTCTTGTATTTCTTCTTCACTATAGTTTGTTAAGTTATTAAATAACTTTTCTTTTAATACTTCTACTTCCATATACCCTCCTTTTTATAACAAAAAAATGACACTATGGCCCGTTTGGGCTACACAGTATCATTTTTAGACATTAAATAAAATTTATCAAATCTTGATAAAGGGCGCATGAAAGATTTAATGTAGAAATCGTAGTCTAATTTATTAATAAATCTTTCCATACTCCCACCTCTTTTCAAGTTATTGGTAACAACTTTACACCTGTTTTCCCTCTTTGTCAACACCTTTTTTATTTTTTTAACGTAAATTTTTGTATTTTATGTTATACTTGTTAATTATTATTCAATAGATTACTTAACTGGAAGAACAGATAATATTTTATATGTATTTATGCCAATACTTACAATAATTATGTTTTTTATAAGTAAATCTATATTTAAACTAGGTCTTAGAAAGTATTGTAGTGCCGGATCATAGAAAAAAGAGGATTAAGTTCCTCTTTTTATTTTGTAATATTTGTTATATCTTTAGACTCATTCATTATACTTTCTATAAACTCATTCATATTACATCCATATTTTGGATTATTATATTCATATATATGAATGTTCTTTATTATTTCTTCATTTATTTCATTATTTTTAGAAGCATATTCAATATGTTTTTTCATTTGAAATGATATTGAATCTTTTAAACTATTAAATTCATGAATACCTTTATTATTATAATCCGCATGTTCAAACCAATACCATTTATTGTTTTCTTTATATACTAGATAAGTATGTGTTGGATAGTTGTTTTCTTTGTTAAGCAAAAACCAAATGAATATTGTTTTAAATTCATAACCTTTTTTACTAAACCAATCTCTTTCTAATTCTACTTGATCCCAACAATGTCCTAGTTTATATTTAAGTACTCTATTTGCATCTGATAGAATCCATTTCTCTCTACAATTAGTATTAAAGTCATTATCATCTGGAGTATAATCTTTATCATCTATACCATGGAAACCATAATTTATGTTATTTTCCATAAATTCTAATAGTTCTTGTGGAGTTTTAATTTCGTTATATAATTCTTGTTCATATGCCCATCTTTTATTATTTATGTACAACATTGGTATTAGTTCTATCTTCTTAGAAAATACACTTATTGCTTTTATAAGTTTTTTAGTGAAATAATAATTCTTGAATTCTTCTAAATCTATATTTTTATTTACTTTAAACTCTATATTTAAGTACTTATTAACAATTTCAACTCTTATATCCTCTACAAAACAATACTGTCTCATACCTTCGATTTTTTTACCTTGTGGTGTTACTCTGGACTGTGTCAAATCTAATTTGTCTGCAAAAATAAGCACTAATGCAATTATGTTATCAGTATCAAATCCATCGCTATGAACTCTTATGGCATCCAAAACTTGATTCTTGTTGTGCAAATTAATATTCTTTCTTTCAATATACTCTTTAGCAAATTCATAACTTCTTAGAGCATGATTTTCTTTTCCCTGTAATGCCCCGATATCATGTAAAAGAGCTGCTATTTTAGCATCTTCGATTAAATATGTAGAACATCCTAAATCTGTTAGAACTTGTTCAACAATACTTATTACATTTAAAACATGGGTATAGTCATGATGGGCCCACGCTTTTTCATCATGGTTTTCAAAATCTTCGATTTGTTTATAAATGTTTATTATTTCTTGATCATTCTTTATCTTTTCAAAATTCTCATATATTTTTTTCATAATATCACTCTCATAATTATTTTAACATAATAATAAATTATTGACTTTATAATTCTTTTTTTAAAGTGTCAGAAATTAATTCTGCATTATCAAATAGATATCTGCATATATTTGTTCTTAAGCATCCAAATTGTAATAAGTCCATATTTTTACTTTCTATATATTGTTTATAACCAAAAGTACTATTTAAGATTTGTATTAAATATAAATATGGCATATATTTGATATCATATTTATTTAATTTGATATATTTATTAAACATCTTTACATAATCTATAAATGTTTTTAAATTGAAACTGCCATTTTTAGCATCTTTGTCTATATAACTATATGATCTTATTAATTCCCATACAACTGGCATTTTACAGGCACTTACAAAGTCTATAACTGAATTAATTTTTCCATTTTTATAAATAAATTGTAAAACATTATAATCTCCGTGTGTACCAAGTATAGTTAAGTTTTTCATTTCAGTAAAATTATAATTATTTCTTATAGTTTCAAGCATAGATATCTTTTCTAAAATATCTTTTTTTATTTTATTATCTGTTTCATTATTTTTTAATAAAGATAATAAATGTTTATGCTTTTGAATACTTCTTGCAAAACTATCTTTGCTATACCAGTTTGATATATTAGAACTTGGCAAATCAATTGGCAAGTTTTTTAATGCGTTTACTATTTTCCCATAGTACTCAGCGCATTCTATTGTTTGTCGGTAATTTCCTTGGTTTTTTTCTAATGTATAACCTTTAATATACTTTTGAATAATTATTGTTTTTTCTTTATAAGTATCACTATATTTTCCTTCTAGTGTTTTAATATATTCTGGAACTTTTATATTATGTTTTCTTAAGTGATTTATAATTATAACCTCTTTATCTATTTCTTCTTTACTATACTTTGACTGAAACTCTTTTAATATATATTTATCGTTTAATAAATATATATTGGCACTTCCTTTGTTAATTTTGTTTATCTTTGATATATTTAATCCATATTTTGTATTTACATAATCAATTATTTCTTTTTGATTTTCAAAAATTGTTTTTTCTATCATTTTTATTATCCTTTTATTTTGATTAATTATTTATTTCATACCCTAGTTTTTCTAATTCTAGTATAGCTATTAATGATAGGTTTTCTTTTTTTAAATCTTGTATATTGTAAAAAGTTGCTCCCAAAGAATCATCATTTTGTTCATCTATTTCTATATTTTCTTTTACTGTTCCTTCATAGTCTTTTACTATATAAAATATGCCTATATGATGAACATTAATTATATTTTCTTTATAATGCCATTTTGCTAATACTGAATCTGCATCAAATAATTCATAATTTGTAGGTTTTATCCCAACTTCTTCTTGTAATTCTCTTGTTAGAGTTTCTTCTGGAGTTTCTCCAAACTCAAATGAACCTCCAGGAAGATCTAATAATCCATCATAAGGACCTGTTACTTTTTTTATTAAAAGTATTTTATCATCTCTTATAACTAGGCCATATACTCCAATGTGTGTATGGGCTTTTATTTTGTTTCCATTTTTATCAATTATTTCTTTTATATTCATTTAATACCTCCAACATCTCTTCTACTATGATTCATTAATCATTTGTTCTAGCATATCCAATGATTTTTTTGCAAAGAAATTATCATTTTTTATGTTTAAATTGTACGAATTTAATATACTTATCATTTCATTTATATCATTATCATTGTTATTATCAGAATAAATGTTTTTTTGTTCCATTTCTATATATACTCCAAGACCTTCTACATCTTGTACATATAATTCATTTTTACCATTAGATAACAAGTAATTATGATCATTTATTTTTAACAATTCTTTGTATCCTAAGTTTTTGATAAATGTATCACCCTTATCTTTATCTAAAATAGGGCATTTACAAGATGACTGATTAATAATATTACCATTACTGTCTAATTGTTTGTTTTTCAAAACAAAAGATATTCCTTTTTTTGTTTCTCTAATTAGAACATAACTAGAAAATAAGTTTTTGCTATTAGTTAATGCAACTTCAATATCATTTTTCACATAATATGTATCTTTTAGCGTGAACTCTTCTTTTACATCAAAACCAAGTTTTAATAGTTTTGATATTATTTCTTCTTTCGTATCTAGACACTTAACACAAATTTCTAATTCGCTTTTCATATTCATTTAATACCTCCAACATCTCTTCTACTATGATTTTATTTATTGGATTATCAGGAATACTATTTGTTAAAACTTGTTCTACGTTATCTAGATTAATATACTCTATTTTATAGTTTCCTTCAGTTTCCCAATCATCTAGATTAGCATTATTCATATTAGCTTTTTCATCTATTTTTATAGAAAAATAATATATTTCATTTTTTCTATTTAATCCTGTATCTCTATAATTTTTACTATAATATGTAATTTTTTCAAATGGTTTTAGATTAGTTTCTTTAATATCTATTCCTGTTTCTTCTTTTACTTCTCTTTTTAATCCTTCTTCAAGTGTTTCATTTTCTTCCAGATGTCCTCCAGGAAATTGATATGTTTTATGACAATATCCTAATGCTATTTCGTTATTACTATTTATTAATAATGCTTTTACTCTTATTACTGTTTCATCTATATCATTTTCATTTAAATTATCATGATTATATACTATTTGTTTCATAAAACTCATCTTTCAATATATCCATTTTTATATCATCATATCTTTTACCATTATGAAATTTTGCTTCTCTAATTCTTCCAGCTTCTTTAAAACCTACTTTTTTATAACATGCTATTGCTTGCTTGTTAAATGAATAAACTCCTAAATAAATAGTATGAAGGTTTAAAGTATTAAATCCATAATCAAGAAGTAGTTTTAAAGCTTCCACACCATAACCTTTTCCTCTTGCAGATTCATCTCCAATAAATATTCCTACTTCTGCTGTTTGGTTTATACTATTTATATTCATAATTGAACAAGTTCCTATTAATTGATCATTTTCTTTTGTTACTATGCTAAAATTATAATCACCTTTTTTGGTTACTTCTTGAAGATATTCTATTTCATTTTCAATTGTTGTTATGTCTTTTGTTTTTCCTATTCCATCTGTTACCCTATAATCATTTAACCATTTTGTATAAATTGGTGCATCCTCTACCATCATTGGTCCTAAATATAGATTTTCACTTTCTAATTTTTTAAAGTATTTCATATTGGCATCTCCTTATTTCCTTTATTATAACAAAAAAGTAGACTTTTTTAAATCTACTCATTTTTTCTTACTTTTGTATAGCTAATATTATCTATGTTTTCTTCTGGAATAAATGGTTTTGATGTATCTATAATTATTCCTGTTTCATTAATAAACTTAGTTATTTCTTGTTTCAACTGTTCAGGGTCTTCTACCTCATCATATATCAAATCAATAATTAAATCTTCAATTGTTTGGTATGGATTTGCATTATAGGCTTTTTCTATAATTAGTTTTTCTAACTTTAAATTACTATTTCTAAAAGGAAAATACTTAAGTCCTCTTTTTTTCTTTTCTTCTTTATCTATTCTTTTACTAGTAATTGTTTCAATAAAATACTCTGCTTCTTCGGTTCTTTTGTTTATTAAGCTTATTATTTTTAACATAAGTTGTCTTTCTTTTGGATTATTATATTTTTCTTTTGGATAAATTGTACTTAGTGCAATCTTAGCATCTTCAAGCGATATATATTCATTATTATCTAAATAGCCAATTAAACTATCTATTGCTTTTTCTGTGTTTTGACTCATATATTTCATCCCTTTGATAACTAATATGTTAGCACTTTTTTAGAAATTAGTAAATATTTATTCTTCTCTTAACTCAGCATTACATTTTTTATTAAGAGTTTTCATGATAGCATTCATTTTGTTATCTATTTGCTCTGATGTCATTGTACTATCATCGTTACCTATTTTTACACGTAATGTAATTGATTTTTCTCCTTGAGGTATTTGATTTCCTCTGTACTCTTCGATGAATTCTAGTTCTTTTACCATTTTGTAAATAGCACTTTCTACTTCTTCCCATTTTGTATTTTCTTCTACAATGATAGACAAATCTTTTTCAACAAGTGGAAACTGTGGTAAATGTTTAAACTCATTAGTTCTTGATGGATAAGGCACAAATAAATCAGTATTAAGTTCAAATATTGCAACATTAGTACGTTTTATTCCAGCTTCTAGCATTGCTTTAGCGGATAACAAGCTTAGTGATCCTACTACAGTACTTCCATGCATTATATTTAAATAAGCATTAGGATCAGCCCATGATGGTTTTTCTACTTGTTTGAATGTTAAGCTTTCCATATGAGTATAGCTAGCCATTCTTTCTATAACACCTTTTGCCTCAAAGAATATTTTTTTAGCATCTTTTCCTGTGATTGATCCTGTTAGATACTTTTTATGAAGTGGAAGTGTTTCTTCTTTGGTTGATGGGTGATATTCTTTGTTTTCAAATACTTGAGCCACTTCGAATAACTTAAAATCACTATAATACCTTAAGTTTTTAGATATAACTTCTAGCATACTAGGCACAAGTGATGTCCTTAATGTACTTAGTTCAGGTGCTGGTGGTGTTGCTAATTTTATAGGTCTTTCTATATTTAATCCTGCTGCTTTTATATACTTATCATCCATCCATGGATAAGTAAATATTTCATTAAATCCACATCTGTATGCCAAGTATTCTTTTAATCTTCTTTCTAAAAGAACATCATTTTGTTTTACTGCATGATCAAATTTTACTGGTAATGGTTTCTTTTCAAAACTTTCATAACTTAAAAGTCTTGCTATATCTCCCATTACATCGTCTTTTATTGATACATCTCCAGTTGAACGCCATACTGGTGCAGTTACATGATATACTCTGTCTTTATATTCTACGTCATATCCTAGATTTTTTAATACTTTTTCTATTGTCTTTTGTTCTAGAACTTTTCCAAGTCTTGTATCTAAGAATTTTTGTGATACCTCGATTTTTGCTCTTTCTGTTTTGATTGAATAGATATCAGTGTATGCTACTACTTTTGATTCTGGGAATATTTCTTTAACAAGTTCTAGTGTTAGAGAAATTCCTAAATCTACTGTTTCTGTATCAAGATTTTTTTCATATCTAATTGCTGAATCAGTTTTTTCATCAAACCTTTTATCTGTTCTTCTGATAGTTGGTGCTGTAAAGTTAGCTATTTCAAAGACTACTCCAGTAGTTTCAGGAAGAATTGAGTCTTTTTTACCTCCACGAATTCCTGCTAAACCTATTGGTTCTTTTGTATCTGCGATTACTAGATCATCTTCTGTTAAATCTATTTCATTGTCATCTAAAAGTAATAATTTTTCGCCTTTTTTAGCATTTCTTACTATTATTTTTTCTCCTTCAACATGAGTTCTATCAAAGGCATGTCCAGGCCTTCCTACCGCAAGCATTACATAATTTGTTATATCAACAATAGCACTTATTGGTCTTAATCCTACATTTATTAATAAAACTTTCATCCAAAGAGGTGATTCTTTTTCGCATAAGCCTGTTACTTCGGTTGCGGTATATCTTGGACATTTTTCAGGTTCTTTTATTTCTACTTGATACTTTGGTAAGTTTTTATCAGGTTTTACTTCTTTTAATGGTTTTAGTTTCAAGTCATAGATAGCTGCGATTTCTCTAGCCATTCCAAAATGCCCCCATAGATCTGGTCTATTTGTTAGAGATTTATTATCTATATCTAGGACTATATCTGTTATGCCAAGGGCATCTGCGATATTTTCTCCTGGCTTACAATTTATGCCTTTAAGGTCTACAATTTCTGTTTCTTCTTTTGGAGGAAATAATTTATCTAGGAAAACTTCTACTGCACCACAGATCATACCGTATGATGATTCACCACGCATTTTAGTTTCTTTTATTTTTACTGGTTCTCCTTCACCATGCCAAATTACTTCGGCACCTGGCTTGGATACTACAACTAGTTCTCCTTCATATAGATTTGAACCTCCACATACGATTTGAACTGGTTTTTCTTCTCCAATATCTACGATACAGATTTTTAAAAGATCTGCATTTGGATGGGCTTTTATTTCTTTAATTTGTCCTACAACTATATCATGATACTTTTCTTTAGTATCTATTACATCTTCTACTTCAACAGTTCTTACTGTAACATCATATGCTATTTGTTTTGGAGTAATACTTTCTGGAATATCTACATATTTTTTTATCCAATTTAATGATACTTTCATGTTTTACCTCCTTATTTAAATTGTTTTAAGAATCTAAGATCTCCACTGTGGAAGTATCTTACATCATCTACACCATATCTCATCATTACTAGTCTATCAAGTCCAATATTAACATAGAATCCTGTCCACTCTTCTGGGTCAAGGTTTGCTGATCTTAACACATTTGGATGAATAACACCCCCTGGCATTACTTCAATCCATCCATTATGATTACAAACACGGCAACCTTTTCCTCCGCATACTAGGCATTCCATATCTATTTCATAACCTGGTTCAGTAAATGGAAAGAACCCTTCACGCATTCTTACGTTTACTTTTCTTCCAAATACTCTTTCAAGTATTGTTTCAATCATAACCATTCCTGATGAAAATGAGAAATCTTTATCAACAATTAATGCTTCATATTGGAAAAATGCTTTTTCGTGTCTTGCATCCGTTGTTTCATTTCTAAATACTTTACCTGGATATACAAATCTTGCAGGAGCTCCATGCTTTAGTAAGTATCTAACAGAACCACCAGTTAAGTGTGGTCTTAAACATAATCTTTCATTACCTTGTTTTTCTTCAGTTCCTTCGATCCAATATGTATCCATAGATTGGCGTGCTGGATGATCTTTAGCAAAGTTTAGATTATCAAAAGCAAATTTTTCACTACTGATATCATCTTCACTATAAACTTCAAATCCCAAAGATAAAAAGGCATCGTTTAAGTCATAACACATTTGTGTTATTGGGTGAAGTGCTCCACCTTCTACATCAAGACCTGGTTGTGTTAAATCAATCGGTTCATCAAGAACGCTTTTATTACTTATTATTTCATCTTCTCTTTCCTTTATTTTTTCTGCAAAAAGATTTTTTATTTCATTAGCCTTCATACCTACCGATTTTTTTGTTTCTACATCTTCTTTTCCTAAACCTTTTAAGACTTCTGCTAAAGCACTTTTTTTACCTGTTAGGTCTTTGCGAACTATTTCTAATTCTTGTTCATCTTTTGCTTCTTTAATGCTTTTTAATCCTTCTTCTTGTACTTGTTTTAATTTTTCTAACATAATTTTCCTCCTTTTAAGTATTAAAAAAGATGGGACCAAAGGACGAATATTACTCGTGGTACCACCTTATTTCATAGCTTAACTATCTCATTTCCTTTAACGCAGGATAACGTTTGTACTAAAGAGTGAATTCATAAGATATTATTTTAAAAGTTTTCACCAACCACTTTTTCTCTAAAAAATAATGATTCTTATTACTACTTTCTTGTCAAAGCACATTTAAATACAAGGTTATTATAATCCTATATTTTAAAATTTGCAAGCATTTGTTTTTATTTTTAATTATCTAGTTCTTTCAGAATCTTCATCTTGAGGAATTATTTTATTTACTATGTTTTGATTTATTATTTTAAAGGATCCATTTTCTATTATTATACCACCTTTTGATATGCATTCATATGGCTTACTAGCATACTCAATATCTTTTAAGAGCTCTTCGGGATCTTTTTGCTGATATATAGAAAATACGTTATCTAACCCTTCTTTTGTATAGGCAATACTATATCCTTCTTCATAGTATTCTTTATCTATATAGTTATTGTATTTTTGATAATAATTATTGTTTTCTGCACTATATGGTCTATTTGTTATCCTGTCATAACTTCCTATTAAGCCTCCGAATACATATGAGTGTGACTCTATTACCGTTTCATTTCCTTGTTTATTATTTGAATTCATAATATCACCTTTATTTAAATAAACTTTTCATTACTTTATTTAATGCTTTATTAAGGGCTTTATCAACAGTTTTGTTAACAACTTTTTTACCTAATTTATATTGAACAGTGTTTTTCTTAGCACGTTCTGCTTCTTTTTTAGCTTTTTCTGCTTCTTTCTTTAATTTTGCTTCTTCCTTTTCTTTAGCAATTCTATCTTTTTCTGCTTGCTTAGCAGCTTTTTCTGCTTCCTTAGCTTCTTCAATAGCTTTTCTTTCTGCTTCTTCTGCTTCAACTGTAGCTTTTATAAGCTTATCTAATTCTTCAAAAGCTGAATCTCTTTCTACTGTTTCTTCGTATTTGCCTACTAAAGGAGAACTATTTATTACTTTATTTCTTGTTATATCATCAACTACTCCCATCTTACTTTGAGGTGGCAAGATAGTAGCTTTTTCTACTACTTCTGGTTCTCCATTTTCATTTTGGAATGATAGAAGAGCTTCACCGGTACCAAGAGCAAGTATTGCCTCAGCAGTATCAAATACTGGATTAGTTCTAAATGAATCTGCTGCTGCTTTGACTACTTTTTGTTCTGCAGGAGTATATGCTCTTAAAGTGTGTTGTACTCTGTTACCAAGTTGCGTAATTATTTCATCTGGAATATCTGCAGGACTTTGTGATATGAAGTATAATCCTATTCCACGTGATCTAATTAGTTTAACTACTTGTACTATTTGTTTTAATCTATAGGCTGGCATTCCATTAAATAATAAATGAGCTTCATCAAAGAAGAATACTATTTTTGGCTTTTCTAAATCTCCAACTTCTGGCATTGTATGAAATAATGTCCATAAAAACCAAAGCAAGAATGACGCATATAAATCGGGTGACTTGAATAGCTCTACTGCATCTAGAATATTTATTATTCCTTTTCCGTTTGCATCAATTTGAATAAGATCATTAATATCAAGCTCCGGTTGTCCAAAGAACTTATCTGCTCCTTGATTTTCAAGTGTTAATAAACATCTTTGAATTACTCCGATACTTTGGGTTACAATATTTCCATATTTAGTTATATAATCGCTCTTATTATCAGAAATATATTGAAGTAATAATCTTAAGTCTTTTGCGTCATCTAATTTCCAGTTATTATCTTTTGCTATTTTAAAAGCAATAGCAAGCATTCCTTCTTGGGCTTCAGATAGACCTAGCATCATAGATAGAATATCTGAACCAACACTATCAATTGTAGTTCTGATTGGATGACCTTTTTCTCCGAAAATATCCCAGAATCTTACTGGAAAACTTTTGTATTCAAAATCTTTTATTCCTATTTTTTTTAGTCTTGCTTCTAAACTTTCACTGGTTTCTCCAGATAAACAGGTTCCTCCAAGGTCACCTTTAACATCTGCTAAGAAGACTGGTACTCCTGCATCTGAAAAACTTTCTGCCATTACTTTTAAAGTTATTGTTTTACCAGATCCAGAGGCTCCTGTAATAAGTCCATGTCTGTTTGCTTTATCAAGAAGTATAGATAATTCCTTTTTATCACTTTTTCCTATTAAAATTTTATTATTTATATACATAAATACTCCTCCATTAATTATATTATAGCATACTTTTAGATATAATTTATTATTTTATACAGGGCATATCTTTATTAAATGTTACTTCGTTATATTTTTTCTTATTTTGTTTTTTACAAAGTTCTTCATATTTATCATCCCAAGATAATTTATATGAATCTTTATAGTCCAAATCAAGTAATTTTACATATTTATCTATTACTTTTTCTGGATCTTTATTTTTACTTTTAGCTTCAATTTCAAGTGCTAAACCAAATGGATATTCATCTAGTACAATTTCTACGTCTTCGTTTTGAAAAACTGTTCTATATCTTTCATAGCTTTCTATTAGTTTTAAATGCAAAACATTATTTATTATAAACATTAAATTCTCATATTCATTAGGATTAATACTAAGTTCTACTTCTTCTTCTTTGTTGATAATAGTTTCTTCTTTTAATCTTCTTTTCCAACTTATCATACACCTATTATCATTTTGTCCTTCAGTCTTTCTAATTCTAAAGCGCCCATCTACTTCTTTAGTATAAAAACTATATTCTTTATTTGGATGATCAAATTGTGAAGTTATTTCATGTTTTCTTCCATTATAGTTTAAGTCCTTTATTTTTCGTAATTGTTCTAGTTTTTTGTTATATTCTTTAGATGGATAATAAAATCTTATTTCGTATTCCATATTTTTCTCCTTTAATAAACTATTATTATTTTTCTATATAAGATGTGGTCTTCTACTTCATATGTTTGAATAAATAAATTACCTTTTTTATAACCATAGGTTGTTTCATCAGAAAAATATTTAAAGTCTTTCATATAATTATTAATCTCTTTTTCTAGTTCTTTTTCTGACCTTAAGGTATAGAAAACTGCGACAGTCATACAACACTCATCTTTAAAATAAGAATATTTTGGGATAAATATTTCTTGATTATCTACTCCTGTATACGTGGTTTTAAAGAATGTTTTGTTATTTTTTAATAATATAAATATACTTATTAACAATATTACTAATAGTATGGATGTGATTAGTATTATTTTCTTTTTCATATTTATAGCCCTTTCTTGGTTTTATTATATAACAAAAAGATAGCTTATGCTACCTTTATGACTATTTTATCTTTTTGCAGTATTCTTCTTTATTTTGTTTTATACAAACATACCCACTTGGAGTTTTTGCCCAATAATTATTTCCTTCTTGTATTATTTTTATTGCAGTAAAATCTGTTCCTTTTTTATATACAGCTTTGGCATTTTTATTTTTACTTGTTGCATTTTTTTTGCCATCTTTAGTTAAATCTTTAACTAGTTTTTGTTTATAGTTTACTCCTGGTCCTGTTCTTATATTCATTGGCTCTAGTGTTATATATTCTCCAGTTGTATATTTTTCTTTTTTGTTATTATTTTCTTTTGTAAAACCATTTAATCCTTTTTCTTTTATTAATTTGGGATAATCTTTATAAGCATAATCTTGATCTACTACCATACCTGCGATTTTATTACTTCTTATTAGATTTGTAGACCCTCCGAATTGCCACATTCCATGAGGTGGATTTTTTGGATTTGTTTTACTCCAATTGGCTACCCATTTATCATATTTTTTAAGCTTTGATAAAATCATTTTATTTTTTAACCAATTGCTATTGGCATATATTGTTACCCAGTATCCTTTTGCTTCAAGATATTCACAGAAACCTTTTATTGCATCGGTTACTTGCTTTTTACTTGCTTTTGCTTGATATACTGAATCCTCTACATCTATTGCTATTGGATATTCAAATGTTCTTCCTTTTAGGCAGTTTTTATATATATAATCCGCTTCACTTTTTCCTTTTTCATAAGATGTTGCTCTACTAAACCAATAAGCTCCTACTCCAAGACCTTGTTTTTTTGCATTTTTATAATGTGATTTGAAACAACTATCTACTTTTTTATTAATACCATTTGAAGAACCTGTAAAACCTGCCCGTATCATGGCAAATTTAACTCCCTCTTTTTTAGCAGTTTTTAAATTTATTCCTTTTTGATATTCACTTATATCTATACCAAATATTTTAGTCAAAAAAATCATCTCCATTCTAAAATATTTTATTCTGGAAATGATTATACATTTAATTATTTTATCTTTGTTTTTTTTCACTTATTGTTTTTAATGTCCTAACTAGTTTTACTCTACTTATATCTTTTTCTAAAGCAGTGTCTCCTAAATAATCTAGATAGTACTTTTCTTGTTTATCTTTTATCTCTTCATTCTTGATTCTTTTTTCTTTGATGTCTTTAATAGTTTCATCAAACAACCAATCTGATTTAAGTATTGCTGTTAGAAAATCTTCTTTACTAAACGGATATTTTTCTGGATTATTATAATATTGTTGTTTTCTAACGTTGTATAACGCCTTGATTAAAGTATTTACATTTATAGGTTTCATAAAATATTTAAGAGTATTTTCTACTTTTGGTTTTATCTGTGTTTGTAGTGTATCTAATAATTTTCCTCTTTCCGATGGTATAGTTAAATATGTTTTTATTTTTTCTGGTGACCCTGATAATGATGATAAATGATTGATACTCTTTATTATATCTACTAATTTCTCTAAAACATGTGATTTTCCAAATACTTCATAGTAGAATAATAGGTCGGAGATATCTCTTACAATTTTTAAAGATGCTTCTTCTGGTGACGACATTTTTATATATGGAGTTATAACTTTAGTATTCCTATCTACTAATTTTTTTTCTAATAAATCCCTTTGACTTATTGTTCTAGCAAAGCATTTGTATTGTAACATATGCAAATCACTATTCTCATCTTTTTTTCTATCTCCAGTTGGATCAAAATAATACACTCCATTGATATTATACTTTTCATCTTTAATATATACTGTATTAATAGCATGCCCCGGTTTCTTTTCTATATTATCAAGGGCAACTATGTTTGACTTTATGCCTAGTTTATTGAGAATAGTATTAAATACTTCAGCATATCCTACACATACTATTTTGTCTCCTAAAAGAACAGATGTTAAATTTCTAGATACGTTTTCATTTTCTCCTTTGTTTTCTTTTTTATAAATATGATCTTTGGCTATATCATAAGCATACATTATTTGTTCTAATGGTGAAAAATTAAATGTTTCTATTTCTTTTACTATGTTATCTATTATTTCTTTAGTTTTTATAAATTCTTCAAATGTAATTAATTCACTATTTTGTTCTATTTTTATATAAAGATTAGGAATATTTTTAATTATTTCAGATACTTCTTTTTTATTAAATTCTTCATAAATTGAAGCATTTATGACTATTTTTTTATTGTATAACTCTTTATTTTGTTTTAAGTATTCTAATGATTTTTTTATATCAAAATTCATTACAACAATATTTGCATCTTTTAATATATCCTTTTCATGTCCTTTGTATTTTTCCATTATTAATCGCAATTCTTTTAAATGTTGTTTATACTTTGTATTTTTTATATAATCTTTAATTATGTGTTCTTTTTTATCTTCTGAAGTTAGTTCTTCAAAAGTCTCTGTTAAATCAGTATAAATAGTAATTAAATATTTATCTATTCCACCTATACTGATGTTTCCTTCTTCCAAACAATATAGTATGTTATATATTTCCATATTGCTAAAGTATGGCATTAGTGCTTCAATCTCATATTTAGAATTATAATATGACTTAAATTTATTATTCAATAATATTATACCATTCATAAAAGTTCTCCCCTTAATTGGCGTATATTATAGCATATTATTGATAAAAAATCAATTATTTAACTATCTGTGATGTAGTAAACTAGATGTGGGAATAATTAAATTATTACAAAAAAAGAGAAAACACTCAATAACTTAAAACTGTTGTATAATTAATTTGTAAACAAAA
>CADBUX010000017.1 GCA_902797995.1 uncultured Erysipelotrichaceae bacterium
ATCCAACCAGCTAGATATTTCTTATATTCTTCCTTTAACTTGCTTTCGAACTCTTTGCTATAAATAGGCATATAAACTTCCTCCTTTCAAGACTATGACGATACTACAAAACTTTTATATGTGTAACTGAAATTGAACAACAAAAAACATGAGTTATAAACAACCCATGTCCTTTGGAATAATATCTTATACTAACAGAAAGCATATATAGTGAAAACATTTAACTATAATTACACGATAACATAAGAAACTTCGAAAGCCAAGACCGATTTTATATTTAATTTTACCTTGTATCACCCAACTTATCAACAAAGTATCCACATAGAATGTCCTCAATTTCTTTACATGTAACTTTGTCAATTGTTATGTCTTTGTAGTAGCTACCATATTTATATACTATAAACTTCCTTAAATAATCCTCAAAGTCAAATGTGATGCTTGCTTTTTTAATTATGATAGTATCACCATCTTGTTTAAAGTCTAGTTCATCATAAGTCTTTATGTTTAATCTTCTTCTTAATTTAACGGGAATTACAACTCTTCCTAACTCATCCACAGTCCTCAATTGACATCACTCCTATTAATTTGAATGACAGCAATTGTAATATATATTCAATATGATTTACAACTCTTTTGCTTACATTTAATAAATACTTTATTTTTACCACCTGGCACTTTGTTTTTGCTTCAGTAATGTATTTATATTGGTAATATTACTTTCATTTGTTGAAACAAAGAAAAACACTATATATCGATACAGCATCCATAATTTCATCAATTATAAATAAAAACTCCAACTTTTGGAGAGCACAGCAAGCTGGAATTCCTTATTCATCAAGACTTTGAAAGGTCATGTTTATTTAGTACATTGCAGAAGCAATAAGCATGTCAGATAAAGTAATTATTATTACAAATCGCCCTGGAACCATTAAAAAAATAATTGATATAAATCTTGATAAAAAAGAAACTCCTACAGAGAATAGAAAAGATAATAAATTCACTTATTATTATGAAATGATTTGGAAAGAACTTGATCACCATGTATAGTTTAGAACATAAAAACTATTTAAAAAAAATCAAAAGAAATAAAAACATAGTATTGTTTTTTAGAATATTTATCATTATAACATTTTTAATTCTTTGGGAAATATTAGCAAGACTAGAAATACTAAATCCATTTTTAACATCATATCCATCAAAAGTAATTTTAACTATTATAGATTTGTATAAACAAAACAATTTATTTAAACACATTTGGATTACTCTATATGAAACAATAATAAGCTTTTCTCTAGCAAGTATCATTGGATTAATAATAGCAAGTATCCTATGGAGCAGTAAAACCATATCTAAAATATTAGATCCTTATCTAACTGTATTAAATTCTCTTCCTAAAGTATCTTTAGGACCACTTATTATAATTTGGGTTGGAGCAAATACAAACTCTATCATTTTTATGGCTCTTTTAATAACAGTATTTACAACTATAATTAATATGTATAACGCTTTTATTAGTACCGATAAACAAAAAATAATACTTTTAAAATCTTTTAAAGCTTCAAAGATACAAATATTTACTAAACTTATACTAAGAGGAAATATATCTAGTCTAATTAACACCTTAAAAATAAATATTAGTTTATCTTTAATTGGTGTTATCATGGGAGAACTTCTTGTATCAAAAAAAGGACTAGGTTATCTTATAACATATGGTTCCCAAGTATTTAACTTAAATCTAGTTATTACCTCTATATTTATATTAGGAATAATGTCATATTTACTATATATGACAATAGATTTATTAGAAAAAAAAATTAAATAAATAACGAAGAAAAAATATCTTCGTTTTTTTAATAAATGAATTACCAAAAATTACCAAGTCAAAAATGTTGTGATTATGGTACAATAGAATAGATACGTTTGAAGAATCGGACGCTTTTCCTTTCTTTACTCAGGGGTTGTTAAAGAAAGGAGTGATAGATATGACAAAAAGAGAAACATCTCAATTTATCATAATATTACTATTGTTTTTTATAGTAATTGTATTGCTATTTAAATAAAATAAGAGCATCTGATTTCACAACCCTGTGACTTCAGATGCTTCCACAAAACAGGAAAGCGTTTGATCACCACTTCAAACGTATCCTTTTTTATTGTATGAAGTTTCCTTCATTACATACATAATACCATAAATAATTAAATTTGACAATTATAATAATTACTATTTTTTACTCTTTTCATTTATCTTACTAAAATATTCCACGTCTTGTTTATTATAATAAGAAATAATTCCTTTAGGTAACACTAGAGTTCTTTCTATACCTAAATTATCAACAAATTCTGGATTATGTGATACAACAATCATAGTACCTCTATAATCTTTAAAAGTATCAGCTACTATTTTTCTAGTTTCAGGATCCAAATGATTAGTAGGTTCATCTAACACTAAAAAGTTAGCACCTGATAAAGATAGTTTAGCAAGACATACCCTACTTCTTTCACCTGGAGATAAAACACTAACTTTTTTAAAAACATCATCACCTGTGAATAAAAATCTTCCAAGAACACTTCTAAGTTTTGACATTGATATATCTATATCACTAAAATTATCTATAATACTTTTATTATTATCTAAAAGTTCATGCTCTTGAGCATAATAACCAATATCAGTCTTTGGCCCTATATAAATATCACCAGAAGAAGGTTCTAGTTTTCCTACTATTAACTTTAATAATGTACTTTTACCAGCACCATTTTTACCTACTATTAAAAAGCGTTCCCCTCTTCTAATAGAAAAAGATAAATTATTAATAATTTTATCATTCCCATAACTAAAACTTAAACTATTAATTTTTAAAGGAATCTTCCCACTTTCCCTATCCATATCAATATCAATTTTAGCACTCTTACTAGTCAAATCTATATCTATTTTATTATCAAGAAGCTTTTCTAACTTCTTTTCCCTATCAAAAACCATTTTCTTTCTTTTTCCAGAACTACTTGAGTATTTATCTATAAAACTTTTTAGTTTTTTTGCCTGAGCATCTTGTATTTCCATTTGCCTTACTAATGCTTTTTCATGTTCTCTTAAAAGCTTTTTAAATTTATCATAATTTCCATCATATAGATAAAAACTCTTTCTCCTTTTATCTAAGAATAAAGTTTTATTAGTAACTTCATTTAAAAAATCAGTATCATGAGAAATAATATAAACACTACCCTTATAATTTTTTAAATAATTAGTTACATAAGCCTTAGTTTCTATATCCAAATGATTAGTAGGTTCATCAAGTAATATTACTTCAGGTCTTGAATATAAAAGTTTAGCAAAAGCAACTTTAGATTTTTGTCCTCCGGATAGTTCACCAATTTTTTTATAAAGCAAAGAATCATCTATATTCATACCTGATATTATTTTAAGTAAAGTATTTTCAGCGCTATAGTGTTCCCAATAATCAAGTTTTTTCTCTATAGACTCAATTTTTTTAAAGATTTTATTACGAGTCAAATCGTCGCAATCAGCCACATCTTCATAACATTTTTGAAGTTCCCTATTTAATTTTTCAATAGGCCTAGCAGAATACAAAAAATCAAAAACAGTAACATCTAAAGAAGGAATTTCATCAGTAATTTCTTGTGGAATCCATTCTACTCTAGCATTATTTTTAAAAGTTATTTTGCCTGAATCTGGAGTTTCTATACCCATAATAATCTTAAAAAATGTACTTTTACCAGCACCATTAAGACCAACTACCCCAACTTTTTCATTTTCATCAATTTGAAGATTTACATCACTAAATAATTCCTGAACTCCATATGACATAGATAGATTCCTTATATTCATAAAATAGCCTCCATACCGAGACTATTATATGTTTAATTTATAAAATAATCAAGTAAATAAAATAGCTATTCTTATAAATATTCCTCATCATATAAGTATCCAATATAAACTAGTTGTTTATTAAAACTAATAGGCTTACATGTAGTTAAAACTATTGTTTTTATATTACTATTACTCTTTATAATAATACTTCCTGTCTTTTTTTCTTCATAATAATCATTAATCATGTATTTATACTTTACATTATTATAATATACATAAACCTTATCCTTATATCTTAGCTTATATAAATCATTAAAATATGAAACATCGGAAGTACCACTGTATTGCAATATTTTTACTTACATTATTATTCTTTGAATTAGGAAAAAACAATCCTTTTCTTAAACCTATTTTAGGTATTTCAAGAACTGCTATATAACTATTAGACTTGTTTTTATCCAATAAACTTACTTTATCATTACTCTGTATATTTTTAATAATTAATCTGGCATTTTTTTCATCATAAACTTTTTTATAATCATTAATAACAGTATTAGATATTTTAAGAATAATACCAACAATAATAAATAAAATGAACCACTCATAATTAATATACTAGCAATAATAGATATTATACTTAAGGAACTAGTATTGGGAACATTAACTATTCTTTTATTATTTTTTATAACAAGCTCTATAGTTTGCCCATCATTATTTATTTCAAAACATCGTTTCTCATCAGATAGTTCATAACCATCTGGAGCTTTTGTTTCTATCACACAATATTTACCTGCTAATAAAGTTGGAATATTTATTTCGCCTTTGCTATTAGTAACACCTTTAAACATAACTTTTTTACCGTCTTCAAAATAAATATCAAATTCCGCACCTTTTAAAGGTTTACCATTTTCAGCATCTTTCTTTATTATTTTCAAACTTCCTTCTTTTCGTTCATTTTTCATAGTAGATTTAATAACTTTACCATTTTCTTTTACCTCAAAATACATTTTCTCATTATTTAATCTATAGTATTTAGGAGCATCCTTTTCAATTATATAATACTTTCCTATATCTAAATTAGGAAGAATTACTTTTCCGTTTTTATCTGTTTTACCTTTATAAAACAAAGTATTATCATCTTTATATATTTCTATTAAAGTATTTGGAACTGGTTCATCAGTAGAATAATCTAACTTAGTAAATTCTAGTTTGCTAGGTCTTAAATTTTGAATATTAAACTCATATATTTTGTCTTCATATAACTCCATTAATATATCATCTGTAAAAATGTAACCTTCAGCACCACTTGTTTGATGTAGTATGTATTTCCCATAAGGAAGTGTCACAATAGACATTCCTTTTTCATTTGTCTTTAGTTTATCCACTACATTACCATCTTTATCAATTACATCAAAAATTGCACCCTTCTCAGTAGAAAACTCTTCACCAGATCCACCTTTGGTTTTAGTAATTTTTACCTTACCAGTAATAACTTTATCAGATACCAAGATATTTACATTATAATTATCTTTTGTAAGTGTAACAGTATATTCTTTATCACTTAAACTATATCCTTTAGGAGCTACCTTTTCTTTTAAAGTATAAGTTCCATAATCAAGTGAAATACTACCTTTTCCTTTATCATCAGTTGTTATTTTTCCTATTTCATTTTTCTCTGAATCAAATACTTCATATACTGCACCTTTAAAAGTTGCTTCACCTTGTGCTTTTGCTTTTTCAGTAGTTCCATCTATTTTTTGCAGATTTATTTTTCCACCATATACTTCTATATTAAGTTGTGCCCATTTTTCAGGTGGCTGTCCAACTTTAATAATATCTTGATATTCAGAACTTACGAACGCTCCAAAATAATCATTAGTATATGGTTTAAATTTAAATCCTATATTGTGTGTTCCAGGCTCAGCATCAGAATGAACCAATAATTTATTAGCTTTTTGAGTAATTCTTACTTTTGAATTACTTCCATCCTGCTTATATTGATAAAGTACTTTATTTGTATCTTCTATTTCAATAGTTGAACCACTTAATAACTTATATTTTTTTAAATGAAAACTAGGATTAGTATCATAACTATCTACTAATTTATTCATGTCAGCAACTTCTGAAGCAAAATTACTATTACTTGCTGTTCCATTTCTAGTTTTCTTGAAAGTCCATGTAAGATCTGGCCTCATAACTCTCCAAATCATTACTTGAGTTATACCATACCATTTTTTACTTGTATGATCATAATAATCATCTTTATAACCATATCCATAATATGCAAGTAATCTAACCTTTTTAAGTTTGGAAGCTGATAGTGCCGTATGACTTATAATATCACTATCAGAAGAATACACAGTATGAGAGCCTACTGATGAACCCTCAAGTGGTGTTGCAGGATCAATACAGTAATATATTTTATTGTCCGCAGTTGATTTTATCATCCAGCTATTATAGTCCATATAACCGTTAGACTCTTCGCCATAAACATTTACGCCCGATTCAGTATCCCAAACCTCATATAACTTACCATTATACACACTAGCATTAACCCTATTTATTCCAATTATTAATAGAAAAACAACTATTAATAAACAATTAACTATTCTTTTCATTTTTACCTCCTCATATATACAATTAGCAAAAAAAATGAAAAGACCTAGTTTTTTTTAAAAATTTTTCAATTTTTTTATTATTTTATTCAGAAATAGTTATTTACAATTCAAAGAAATAAAGTAATACATAAAATAAATTAGAAAGGAGAAACAATATGCAAAATAATAATGAAAATGGTTGTGGAAGAAGACCGTTTCCACCATTTCCAAACATTAACTTTGTTGGAGTAATTGGGCCTACTGGACCTACAGGACCAACTGGACCTGGAGGAGGAACAACTGGACCAACCGGACCTACTGGAGTAACTGGACCTACTGGTGCTACCGGGCCTACTGGAGTAACTGGACCTTCTGGTGCTACCGGGCCTACTGGAGTAACTGGACCTACTGGACCTACTGGACCAATGGGTATGACTGGACCATCTGGACCAACTGGACCTTCTGGACCAACTGGACCTTCTGGACCTACTGGACCTTCTGGACCTACTGGAGCAACTGGGCCTACTGGAGTAACTGGACCTTCTGGAGTAACTGGACCTACTGGTGCTACCGGGCCTACTGGAGTAACTGGACCTACTGGACCTACTGGACCAATGGGTATGACTGGACCATCTGGACCAACAGGACCTTCTGGACCAACTGGACCTTCAGGACCAACTGGACCTTCTGGACCTACTGGACCTTCTGGAGCAACTGGACCTTCTGGGCCTACTGGACCTTCTGGACCTACTGGACCAATGGGACCTACACCTACACTAACAATAGGCACAGTAACAACTGGAGCACCTGGTTCACAAGCTACTGCAAACATTACTGGTACTGCTCCTAACTTTGTGCTTAACCTAACAATACCTAGAGGCGCAACAGGACCAACAGGTGGCAATAATAATTAAATTCAGTCGGAGAGTAATATGAGTGATAAAAAATATAAAGTTTGTGTATATACAATATCTAAAAATGAAGAAAAGTTTGCAAAACGTTGGGCTAAATCAATGAGTGAAGCCGATGAAATATACGTACTAGATACTGGATCTACTGACAATACTATTAAAATTCTTAAAGAGAATGGCGTTAACGTAAAACAAGAAATAATTAATCCATGGCGTTTTGATGTAGCAAGAAACAAATCATTAGATATGGTGCCACTTGATACTGACATATGTGTTTGTACCGACTTAGACGAAGTATTCAAGCCAGGTTGGAGAAAAAAGTTAGAAGAACTCTGGGAAAACTGTGACAGAGTAAGATATCATTACAACTGGCAATTTGATGATAAAGGAAGTCCCATAATTTCATATTATCTTAATAAGATGCATACCAGAAATAATTATATATGGTATTATCCTGTTCATGAAGTTCTAAAATATACTGGAAACACTCCTGAAAGAATTATTACCACAAATGAGATAATATTAAACCAATACTCCGATAAAGAAAAATCTAGAAATAGTTATCTTCCTTTACTTGAGCTAGCAGCAAAAGAAAACCCAGATGATGATAGATGTATACACTACTTAGGAAGAGAATATATGTATTACGAAAGAAATGATGAAGCAATTGAAATGTTGAAAAAACATTTAGAATTAGAAAGTAGCACTTGGAAAGATGAAAGAAGTACTTCAATGAGATTCATTGCCAGATGCTATAAAAGAAAAAGTGAATTTGACAAAGCTATAAAATGGTTTGATAAATCGATCGAAGAAGCCCCATACCTTCGTGATCCTTATATTGAAAAAGCACTACTTATGTATGAATTAAAAGATTATAATAGTGTTATTTATTTATGCAATAAAGCATTAGACATTAAAAACAATAATAAAACCTATGTAAATGAATCATTTAGTTTTGATCACACAATTTACGATTTACTCTCACTTTGCTACTACTTCAAAAATGATAAATACTTAGCCCTATACTATATTGAAAAAGCGCTTTCTATTTCACCAAATATTGAAAGATTACAAAACAACAAAACCTATTTTAAAAATATGAAAGAAGAGTAAAATAACTCTTCTTTAGTTTTAATACATGTTTTTATTCATATAATTTATTATGATAAATTTTATAAAAGGTTTTTTTACAGGCATCTTCAATATTATACCAGGATTAAGTGGAAGCGCTCTACTTATAGTTTTTAATTTATATGAAAAATGTCTAAACGCAATTAGTAACTCCTTTAAAAATCCAAAAAAAAGTTTTCTATTTTTATTCCCTATTGGATTAGGTATCATTTTAGGAACATACCTATTTAGTAATGTTATTTTCTTAATTCTAAATAAATGGACTATGGAAATATATATAGTTTTTACTTTCTTTATTTTAGGAACAATTCCTCATTTATATCAAGAATCAATAAAAAATGGCTTTAACAAAAGTTATATTATCCCTTTCTTAATTACATTTACTCTAGGAATAATAATGCTGTTTTTTAATACAAAAGACTTATCATATAGTATTAATTATGATCTTGTTAGTTTAATGAAGTACCTTTCTATCGGAATAATTCTATCATTTTCTACAATCATACCTGGAATATCTTCAACAGTATTACTATCTCTTGTAGGTTTATATGGGATATATATTTATAGTATATCTAGTTTTAATTTATTTGTGTTAATTCCAGTATTAATTGGTTTTTCTCTTACCACATTTTTTATTTCAAAACTGATTACTTATTTATTAAATAAATACTATGGATATACTTATTTTGCCATATTAGGATTCGTAATATCCACTATCCCATGTCTTTTAAACATAACCATTGAATTTAATATTAACTTATGTTTTAGTATAATTATAGGAATATTTGCTTTTATTATTACTTATTACTCATTCAAGGTGATAAAATGAATAATATATCTTTAGCATTTACCCTTTCATCTCTAGCAGGATTTTCTACTTTATTTGGGGCATTAACTATCCTTTTTTCAAAAAAGAAAACTCTAAACTTTTTAATTGGGGGCATTTCATTTGCATCCTCTGTCATGTTATTTTTATCACTATTTGATTTAATACCTGAAAGTATTAATTTTCTAAATAATAAATATGTATCATTTGTAAGTATTTTACTATGTTTAATTTTCATGTCTTTAGGAGTATGCATCTCAATTATAATAGATAAACTTTTTCCAAACACTTTCGATGACAAATCATTATATAAATTAGGACTCATTACCATGATTGGGATTATGATTCATAATATTCCCGAAGGTATTGCCACTTTTATAACTACAAGTGATAATATTAAATTAGGACTTTCTATAACAATTGCCATAACCATGCATAATATTCCCGAAGGAATAAGTATTGCTCTTCCAATTTATTACTACACAAGAAGTTATAAAAAATCTTTTCTTTATACATTTATTTGCGGTATAAGTGAACCTTTTGGAGCCTTAATAGCCTATTTATTTTTAAAACCAACTTTTATGACATTAGGAATAATCTATGCCATAATCGCAGGTATAATGATTCATATCTCTATTTATGAACTATTACCAAGTGCTACAAAATATAAAAGATATAGAACAGTATTCATATTCTATATCTTAGGCTTAATCCTAGTTTTAATTAATCTTATATTATTTTAAATTATTATTATATTTCTTTAAAACAGGATAATAATCATATCCATTAGTTTTAAATTCTTTTAATTTACTATTAGAGTATCCAAGTAAATAAATATTACTATCTTTTAAATAGATTTTACTGTAAAAATCATTTTTCTTTCCTTTTAAAACATCAGAACTTTTTTCATATAAATCTTTATCATATTTTACTACAATAGCATCAGTTAGTACTCCATTTTCTTTAGCACTACCTGTATAACCACATACAAAAACGTTTTCATCTTTATCCAGCTTAATATCACTAAAATATGTTATTTTATCACTAGTATATTTTACATCATCAATCTTTTCAAGATTAGAATTAAATTCTACGATTGCAGCACTATAATTACTTAAATCTTTAGGATTAACTACTTTTGTAGCAGCAGTTATATAATTATTACCCTTTTTAGCAACAGCATTTATTCCATTTTTATCAGTGTAACCAAATGATCCTGATTTAAGCTTTTTACCATTTTTATTATACTTTATAATAATACCTGAATTCTTTCTACCAAGACCTACTACTACATAAGAATCCTTTTCTATTAAAATATCATTAAATGAACCACTATAAGGTCCTCCATTATTAACTTTTAACTTTTGCTTACCATCCAAACTATATTTTAAAAGTATTCCTCCACCAGTTGTATGATTACCAACATAACCTTCACTATAAACAGAAGTACCTACTATTACTAAATCATCACCATCAAGCTTTACTTTATATAGTTCAGTTTTTTCTAAAATACTTACATTTTTTCTCCATATAAGTTTAAAATTCTTATCAAATTTAGCGATTAGTCCCTCAGTAATACCTTCTTTTTGTTGATCTTCATTCATTTCTATTTTTCCAACTGCAACATATCCATCTTTTACTTCTACAACATCATTAAAGCGACTATTTAAGCCAAGTTTTAATCCAGCCTCTTTAACTATTTTACCGTTCTTGACCTTAAACATAGTGGCTTTATCATAACCTTTATCAAATTCATTAAACTTACTATGTCTATAATCACTAAAACCCGCTCCAACATAAGTACTCTCATTATCTAAAATAACAGAACTAACTACTGTATAAAACGTTGAAACCTTTCTATTATGATAAATTTTTATTCCAAAATAAAATATTTCAATAACTAGTATAACCGCCAAAGAAATTATTGCTATACTCATTAGTTTTTTATTTTTATAATTCATATCATTACCTCCATATTAAAAATAGTGTGTTTACACATATATAATGTTAACACACTATTTTTCTTATTTCAATATTATAACTTTTTTTACTACTTTTTAGCAGTTGTTTTAGTAGACTTTGTAGTTTTTTTAACAGTATCTTTTCCTTCTAGCTTTTTAGTAATTTCTTTAGTAGCTTTAATAGCACTTTTTCTAAGTTCTTCAATAGAAGATTCAATTACAGGAGTAGCTTTATCTTTTACTTGAACAGCTAAATCTTCAACCTTTTCTTTTATAAGTTCTGATTTTTCTTTGGCAATATCAAGTGCTTTTTCCTTATCCAAATCTTTAATTTCTTCTTTTAATTCTCTTATTTTTGCTTCAAGATTATCCATTACTTCATTGTAATCAACATTTTTAGCTTTTTTTACTACTTCATTTAATTTATCAGATACATCTTTTCTAGTTTCACTACCTTTTTTTGGTGCTACTAAAAGTCCTATTCCAAGCCCTGCTAAAGCTCCTGCTACTAATTTTCCTATTTTTCCCATATTTTTCTCCTCCTTATTTTTCCTTTTTAAATAATCTTTCTATCATTAAAAGCGCTTTACCAACAACTGTTTCACTAACAGTAGTTACAGCATCAGATACAGTATCAATTGCATTGAATACACCATCTACGCTTTTAAGTTTTTTTTCTACATCATCAAGTATCACATTAGTTTTATCAACAGTATATATTAATTTTACGCTAACTACAATTAAGAATATTACTAAAACTGCACACAATGTCAATAGTATTGTTAATATTACCGTATTCGCTCCTACCATATTTTATTCCTCCCTATTCTTTAGATTCATACATCATATCTATTAAATCATATAAATTTTTTTCATCTGGTTCTTCTTCTGTTTCATTTTCCAAATCAACATCTGTTATTTTCTTTACTTTTCTTATCTCTTTAGCAGTCCTTGGCTTCATTTGTTCTTTTGTTATTTCAAGTTCCTGAGTACTTTCACGCTCTAATTCATTTTCTATCAAATCACTTAAATCTTCAGTCTTATCAGCCCTCTTTTTAGCTACTGTCATACTTCTTTCTTTAGCCTCATCTTTATAATCAACATTATACTCAAGGCCCAAATCATCAAAGTATTCTTCAGCATCTCCAAGAGTTATTTTAGAAATTGCGGGTGTATCCTCCTGCTTCATATCATATAAAAGACCTAAATCATCATCTTCAACCTGTTTCTCATTTTTAGGAGCTTCAATCCCATAAGCCTTTTGTCTTACTTCATCTAAAGTAACTTCTTCTTTCTTTTCTTTAGCAAATAGCTCATTAAATGAAGAAACATCTTCTTTTCTAGGTTGTTCCAAAACAGGACTTACTCCTACAAAACCATATACTGGTGAAATAATTGGGGATGGTTTAAATTTTTCCTTTGGCTTATCATCTTTATATCCTCCATAAAGCGTTTTTCTAGGCTCTTCCCTTTTTGGAAGTTCAATCTTAGGCTTAAGAGTAATTTCATCCTCCATAATAAAATCATCTTCATCAAAAATAACGGGAGTTCTTCGATGTTCCCTTTTGGGCATAACAGGACGTTGTTCAATGACATCTTCTTTAGGAATTTCAATCTTTTTTGGTATAGTCTTTTCAATATCTATCTTCTTTACTACTTCATCATCTGCAAAGACCTTTTCTTCCTGTTTTATAGGTTCTTCTTGAACTGGAGTCTCTTCAATTTCATCTTCTTCAAATATTGCATTTTTAATTTTATCTAGTAATTTCATATATACACCTCTATTCCGCTGTACTCATATCAAGAACATCTTCATCTAGTTTCGCATCATTTTCATCATATTCCCCATATTCTTTTATATAATCCAAAAAGTTATTTTCTTTGTTTTCTGGGCCCAATAGTTCAAATGATTCAGAATCATATACTAAAGCATTAGAACCTATCATACTATCAATTATTTTATAATTATACTCAATATTTTTCAAAACAAGTAAACTGTTAGCAATCGCAGTCTTTACATTTTTTGTAACTACCTCTATTTTAGCATAATTATACATAACTTCAACTAAATATCCACCCTTAGACTTACTTATAGTAACATATCCTTTTAAATCATTATAATCAATATCTTTACTATATTCGTAAGAAAGACCTTCCACATTATATCTATTTTGCTTTTTATTATAAAAACTGATTAAATCAACATATAAATAATATTTATCTTCATACGAATACAAAATATCATTACCTTTCAAATCTCCAATCATAGTCATATGACCAGGTAAATATAATTTATACCCTTCAAGATAAGTATTAGTTTTATGAGATTCTTCTTTTAAAACTTTATCTATTACATTATCATAATCTAGTTTACTTAAATCACTGCAACCAGTAAGAACAAACAAAGCAATAATTATTATTAAATACTTTTTCATACTCACCTCTTATATTATATCAAATAATTATATAAACTAAATACTTTTACTTGCATTTAGCATATATATCTTACAACCTTTACGTGAGAACTTATCTTCATATTCAGTCATAATATTATTATAATCCTCTTTAGAATGTAAGTCCAGTGATAAATCATTTATTTTATATCCATAGTTAGAAAGTGTTACTACAGAATACTCAAATAACTCTCTATTATCAGTTTTCATAATTATTTTTTTATCACTTAAAAACATTATATCATACTTTTTCAAAAATCTAAAGTTAGTTAATCTTCTTTTTTCATGTCTTTTCTTAGGCCAAGGATCTGAAAAGTTCAAATATAAAGTATCAATTTCCTTATCAAAAATATCCTCAATTTTTAAAGCATCATAATTAATAAGTAATAAATTAGATAAAAAAGGTTTATTATTAAGTTCTTTTATTCCAAGAGCAAGTACAGTATCAATCCTTTCAATGCCAATATAATTAACGTCAGGATTTTGTCTTGCCATTTCATAAATAAAAGAACATTTACCAGTACCAATCTCTAAACAAATTTTATAATTATTCCCAAATAAAGTATTCCATTTACCCTTATATAAACAAGGATCATCTATAACATAATTACTATTTTTTAGTATATCATTTTTATTTTTAATATTTCTAACGCGCATAATATCACCATTAAATATTATACTATAGCCTAATCAAAAAATAAACTTATGTCATAAAATATTCTAGAATAAGGAGGAATAAATATGCCTAATAATATACCATTTGGATACCCTTATAACAATTTCATGCCAAGTTTTAACGGACTCCCTAACAATTACCAAATGCCCAATAACAATAACAATCAAAATTTATACAATTATTTTTATGAATTCCAAAATAAATTACTTGAACTAGAAAAAAGAATAAATAATCTAGAAGAAAGACTTGATAGCTTAAACGACAATAAATCAAATAACAAAAGCTTTGAGTATCAAACAAGTATGAATATGATGTAATATGAATATAAAAACTAATTCTAAATATGTTAAGAAAAACGATATCTTTATCTGTACGCACGATGAATTAGAAGATAGGCATAAATATATAGAAAATATAAAAAAGGCAAGTGCCATTATTATTGATAAAGATATTAAAAAGAATATAAGTATCCCCTTAATTAAAGTTAATAATACTAATGATACTTTATTTGATATTTATAATAATTATTATGAAAAGCCCTTAGAAAACTTAAATCTAATCGGAATAACAGGAACAGACGGAAAAACGACAACTGCTTATATAATAAAAACTATTTTAAGCGAGTTTTATCGTGCCGCCTATTTAGGAACAATTGGTTTTTATTACAAAGACAAAATCATTAAAACAAAAAATACTACCGTAGGAATAGATACCTTTTTAAAGTTTGCAAGCACTCTGAAAAAAGAAAATATAAATAATCTAATCATGGAAGTATCAAGTGAAGGCTTAATTCATAATCGTTGCAATAATTTAAGATTTAAACGCGCTATTATAACAAATGTTACTGGAGATCATTTAAATATTCATAAAACATTTACTAATTATTTAAATTCAAAACTAAAACTATTTTCTCTTTTAGAAAAAGACGAAATAGCTATTGTTAACAGAGACGATATATCTTATGATTATATTAAAAATATGAGTATTAAAATATTAAGTTATGGTTTTAGCAAAGATGCAACATATAGAATAAAAAACTATACTCTTTCTGATACAAATACTAATTTTACTTTAGAATATAATAATCAAGAATATAAAATAAACAGTCCACTACTTGGAAAATTTAATATTTATAATTTAGTAACTGCCATTGCTTGTTTAAATTCTTTAGGAATAGATATAGATAAAATAATAGAAAAAATAGAAAGAATTACTCCTATTCCAGGTAGAATGAATGTCTTTAAAACAAAGAAAAACGCTACTATAATTCTTGATTATGCTCATACAATAAATGCTACCAAAGAAATTTTAAAGTTTGCAAATAACGTAAAAAAAGGAAAAATAATTACAGTAGTTGGATGTGCAGGAGGACGTGAAAAAGATAAAAGAAAAGATATTGGAAAAACTACCTCTAATCTTTCAGATAAGGTTATTTTCACTACGGATGATCCAAGGTATGAAAAAGTAAAAAACATTGTAAAAGACATGACACAAGATATAAAAAAAAGTAATTATACTTATATTAAAAAAAGAAAAAAAGCCATAAAACATGCAATAAATATAGCTAAAGAAAATGATATTATTTTAATACTTGGAAAAGGTACAGATAACTATATGGCTATTAAAAATAAATACAAGAAGTATAATGATTTAAAAGTAATAAAAAAATATACAAAAATCTAATAATTGTATATTTTTTATTATGCTTACTTAACAATTGTATTATTATAAAAATCAGAATTCTTTTTTAATTCATTATTAAACTTTTCAAAACCATATTTTTCTGCCAAAGTACTTTCATTTGAGAACAAATTAACACCAAGTCCTAATCTATTTCCTTTTATATCTCCTCCAAGAGCATAAACTATAGTAGGATAACTATCAAGTGCAGTTATTACTCTTCCATTCTCTTTAACATTCTTATCCCTAGGATTTATAATACAGCCATATACATATCTATTGTTCATATGTTTATCTTCAAAAAAACTACTTTGCATAGTTAAATGATCGCCCGCAACTACAATAGTAGTATCCTTATAATAATCCTGAGTCTTAATCCAGTTTACAAAATCATATATAAGTTTTGACTCAGTAGCATATGCATTAGCATACTGACTATTATATTTAGTTATAGAATAATCCCCAACAAAACCATCTATAAAATGTGTATCAATAGTAACAAGTTGTAAATTAAATGGTTTATTCTCTTTAGAAAGAATATCTAATCTTTTTTTAGCAGTTTCAAATAAATAATGATCATTAAACCCCCATTTACCAATATCTGTTTTTTCCATTTTTAAATTAAATTCATCTAAACTATCCTCGTCAATAATTGAATAAGATCCATGAGTAGAAAAGTACTCTTTTAATCCACCAAACGAAGTTGTTGCACCTGATATAACTTCATTATTATAACCATTATCTTTTAATAAATCTCCAAGAGCATATGTATCTTTCATAAAACCAGAAGAATCATATATAGTATTGCTAAAATTAGCTTTAAGTGGAACACCAGATAAATTAGAAACAATTGAAGCTGTAGTCCAAGAAGCACCTTCAATCATATTAATTGTTTGTGCTTTATTTTTATCATAAAAAACAACTGAGTCCTCATCATTTAATAAATCATATAACTCTGGCATAAGTTCATAATCAAAATAACCACCTTGATCCTTTGTAAACATACTAGTTTCAAGTGATTCCACTAAAATAAATACTAAGTTTCGTTTTTCTTTAAAAGTAACTTTTACGTCTTTAGGATTAACATAATCATCTTCAATAATTGAAGAACTACTAAAAGAACTAATCAAATAATCATGTAAACCAATAGAATAAAGAATACTAAATATAGAAATTAACAACAATATCCAAGTAAACATCTTTTTATGATTATAAAACAATCTAAAAGGATATATTTGTCTATTATCTTTGATTATAATCTTTTTCCTACCAAAAGTAATATCATAAAATAAAATAAATAAGATCAAAAATATTAAAAATGCAACAGGAAAAATACTAAGTATTGATGATATAAATATATTGCTATCAGTACCTTTATTACTATATTTTAAAGCAAACACTATTTCACTAAAATTAATAATAGTAAAATTCTTTTTTAAATAGATAAAAGTTGCAAATAAGATTGCAATTATAATTAAAAAAACAATATGACTAGTTTTATACTTCTTTGTTTCCATATCTATACTCCATAATCATTTAGAAAAAGATACAAAAATGTATCTTATATATCTAACTCTTCTAAAAAGTTCTCCCCTTTTTGAACTTCATGTCTTACTAAATCCCTATAATTCTGTTGACGTAATACTTCATATACCACTATTGCAGCACAATTAGATAAATTAAGACTTCGAACATCTTCAGTCATAGGGATTCTCATGCAATGATCTAAATTATCTTTTAGTATTTTTTTATCTATACCACTAGATTCTTTACCAAAGATTAAATAAATATTTTCATCTTTATTACTATAATCAAATTCAGAATGAGCTCTTTTACCATATCTAGTAAAAAAGTAATAAGTTCCTTCATTTTGACTTTTAAAATCTTCATAGTTTTCATATACTTTAAACTTTAACTTATCTATGTAATTGGCACCACTTCTTTTAATACTTTTTTCATCTAAAGAAAAACCAAGTGGCTTGATTAAATGAAGCATGCTACCAGTAGCAACACAAGTTCTCATAATATTTCCAGTATTTTGAGGTATTTCAGGTTCATATAATACTATATTTATCATAACTCATAACTTTCTAAAAAATCATTTACTTGATCTATTGTTATTTTATTTTTACCATTTGAGCTTAAAACATCTACTATTTTACCTTGATTAAATATTATAAGAGTTGGATATTCATATACTTTTTTTATTAATTTATCACTCTTATATTTACTATATACCTTTTGAAGAAGTCCATTTTCATCAGAATCATATCCTAGATTTAAATAAATGATTTCTTCAGTTAAGTTATGTTCCTTTACATAGACAGCAAATTTCTTTTCAAAATTTCTACAAACATCTTCATCTGTAGTACACATGTACATGATAAGAAAATCTCTTTCTTTTAAAACAGTGTTTAAATTATTATACTCTACTTCTCTTAAAGTTGATGTAATTATTGGATTACTAACCTTAGTATCATTATATTGTCTAAACCATGCAAAAACATATAACGAAGCAAGAAGTGTAATTATTATAATAACTCCTAAAACTAAATAATTCTTTACAGGAATATCTTTAACTTCTTCCTTTTTTGGCTTATTCACATTTACCACCTCATTTTAATTATATTCTAACACAAACATTTTAAAAAAGAAATAGTATTATTTTACTATTCCTTTAGTTTTGATCTCATTGTTAATTTTTTCTATAAATTGGTTTACATCCATATTAATAGTTTCTTCTTTTCCATGAAGTCTATAACTAATAGATTTTGAATCTACTTCCTTTTGTCCTAATATCAAATTATAAGGATATTTTTTAATTTGAGCTTCTCTCATTTTATAACCTAGTTTTTCATCTCTATCATCAAGTATTACTCTAAAACCAGATTCCCTTAACAAAGAAACTATTTCTTTAGCATATTCTAAATGATAATTATTATTAACAGGTATTACATTTATTTGTACTGGTGCAAGCCAAAGAGGTAAATCACCTTTAGTTTCTTCAAGTAAAAATGCAATAAATCTATCAAGAGAACCAAGAATTGCTCTATGAATAACAATTGGAGTCTTTTTATTACCATCAGCATCTATATAATTAAGATCAAAGTTCTTTGGAAGCAAGAAATCAAGTTGAATAGTAGGAATAGCCACTTCATTACCAACCGCAGGTTTAATTAAAATATCAAGTTTTGGTCCATAAAATGCAGCTTCTCCTTCTGCTTCAAAATAGTTTGCTCCAATAGAATCAAGTACCTCTCTTAAAGCTGATTCTGCCTTATCCCACATTTCATCATCTTGATAATACTTTACTTTATCATTTTTATCTCTTAAAGAAAGTCTAAATTTATGTTTAGTAATATCTATACCAAAGTCTTTATACACATCTATTATTAAATCAAGAACACCTTTAAACTCACTACCAATTTGTTCTGGAGTAACAAATATATGAGAATCGTTTTGAGTAAAGCATCTAGCGCGTTCAATACCTTTAACAGCACCTGCTGCTTCATATCTAAAATCATTTGCTATTTCTGCAATTCTCAAAGGTAAATCTCTATAAGAATGAAGCTTATTACCATAGATAACCATATGATGAGGACAGTTCATAGGACGAAGTACATATTCTTCATCATCAAGTTTCATAGAAGGAAACATATCATCTTTATAATGATCCCAGTGTCCACTTGTTTTATAAAGTTCTACATTACCAAGATCTGGAGTATGAACATGTAAATAACCATTTTGGGTTTCTTTTTCAGTTATATAATTTTGAATTATTCTCCAAAGAGTATAACCATTAGGAAGCCAAATAGGAAGACCCTTTCCTACTAAATCACTAAGCATAAATATATCTAGATCTTTTCCTATCTTACGATGATCACGCTCTTTAGCTTCTTCGAGTTCTTTTAAGTGCGCGTCAAGATCTTCTGGCGTTTCAAAACAAATACCATATATTCTTTGAAGCATTTTGTTATTAGCGTCACCTTTCCAGTAAGCACCACTTGCTTTTAAAAGCTTAAAATTTTTTAAAAGCTTAGTAGATTCTACATGTGGTCCTCTACAAAGATCAGTAAAATCTCCTTGAGTATACATAGAAATAACAGTATCATCTTCATCCATTCTAGAAATTAAGTCTACTTTATATGGATCATCTTTAAACCTATCCAGAGCTTCTTTTTTTGATATTTCTTCTCTTACTATTCTCTTATTATCTTTAGCACACTTTTTCATTTCTCTTTCTATTTTTTCTAAGTCTTCTTCAGTAACTACATCATCTCCAAGATCAATGTCGTAATAGAATCCTTCTTCAATTACAGGTCCTACCCAAAATTTTGCATGTGGATATAGATGTTTTACTGCTTGAGCAAGTAAATGAGCACAACTATGATTTAAAACATTTAATTCTTCATTTTCTTTAATATTAATCATATTACCATTCCTTCCTTAATTCTATTTTTCTTATTTTTTCTAATTTTTTTTCTTTTAAATTATTATTTTGTTTTCTCTTATGTAATTCTTTTATTACAGAATTTTTAATTTGATCATTATTAGTCTTTTTACAAGTCTTAATAAGTTCACCAAGTTCATAATCACTATAACATCGTAAAGACCCATCATCCAAATCAATATTTTTATTTAAATCCCTACCAACATCTAACCAAGTACTACTTTCAAAAACATCAAAACACTCCTCATTACTTTTATTCAAAAACGGATTCTTATATCCTAAAACAACACCCTCTGAATCTCTAACAAGTAATGTTTTACCCGAAATAACATTATTACTAGTTATTTTATCATACGGATAGCTTTTTAAATCAAACATAAACTTAATTTGATTATGCGTAAGCTTATTAAGACCAGTCCCTTCTACATTGTAGTAGTTACCCAAAAACTTACTTATAGTAAGTATAGGATAATCATAATAATTATTTCTCTTTACTGCTTTCATATTTCCCCCTAAAAAATAAAAAACGCACCCTATATAAGGAGCGTTAATCGCGGTACCATCCTACCTTTTATCTTAATTATTATAACGGAATAACCCGAAATCTATTTCTAGACTAGCTCAAAGGTAGTAACAAATAATCTACTTGTTAAGTTTCACCAACCCTTAACTCTCTACAAAAGCACAACTATTTATCGTGTCCTTATCTTCGCTTTCATATTTATTTTATGATTAATTCTATCAAAAGTCAATACAAACTATTCTTTATTTATAATATCTAAGAATCTTTCTATAGTATAATCACATATAAATACCTTATTCTCTTCTCTTGTACTTTTATCAGTATTAATATCATATTCATAAAACATATTCTTACCTTTATCATAAATACTAATAAATACTTCTCCAACAGAGCCATATGGATTATTAGGATCTTGTTTATTAATTTGTCCAGTAACCCCTACTCCATAATTAGACCCCGTATAATCAGTAATAGCCCTACTCATTTCCCTAGCAGTCTCAGCACTATATACTGTATATTTATCAATAACAGCACTACTTACTCCCATTTTTATTTTATATTCATTAGAATAAGTAACAGCACCAAATTTAAAAATACTACTAGAGTTATCAATATTAGTAATAGAACTAGCAAGTAATCCTCCCGTACATGATTCCATAGTACTAACAGTTTTATTCTTTTCTATTAAAAGATTTACTACCTTTTCATAATTATTCATAACACCACTATTCCTTACTTTTAAAGTATAACATATTTTTAATTTTTTATGTATACTATTACAAGACTTACATACAATAATAATGTCATAAGAGATTATGACATTTAAAATCCCGGAAAATCCGGGATTTTTTATGCTAATTTTTCTACTTCAGAAATAACATAATTCTTAGTATCTTCAAAAGACTTATTTAAAACAACACTAAATTCAGTATATAATAACTTTTCAGCAAGTTTAAAATAAGTATCATCTTTCTCACTTATCTTTTTATCAGAATCTACCCTTGTTTTATTTCTTAAATAAGTAGTCTTAATTATTTTTATTAAATCCTCATGTTTTTCAGATTTCAAAAGATCTTTATAAATAACCTCAAGTATTCTATCATCTTCATCAATAATATCAATATTTGGAATACTATTTATAATCAAATGAACTTCTTCTTCAGTAATTAATGGTCTTAATAATTTATCATTATTAACAGGTACATTTATTTTTAAACTTAAATCAGAAATTGGATTAAGTACATAATAATCAGTATTATTATAGTACTTTTCTTTTATTTCTTTCACTTTACAAACATCTCTTTTATATACAATATAATCTCCAACTTTATACATAAGAAAACCTCCATAAAATAAGTGCTTCCCTATATATTATAACGTTTTTTAAAAATTTTCGTAAGAAAAAATTACTTTAAATTACTAAAAATATGTTCTATATCATCATTTATAACAAGATCTGCTATGTTATCAAAACTAGTAGTCATTTTATTAATAATGACTAAGTTATTACCCTTAAAAAACTCTATAAAACCACTCGCAGGATATACAGTAAGAGAAGTTCCTGCAACTATTAACAAATCAGAGTTACTAATATACTTTATAGTACTATTAATAACAGTTGCATCTAGAGGCTCTTCATACAAAACTACCTCAGGTTTTATTACCCCACCACAAGAACACTTAGGAATATCTTTACTATTAAACACTATTTTCTCATCATAAAACTTATTACAATCCATACATCTATTTCTATAAATAGAACCATGTAACTCTATTACATTTTTACTCTTTGCTTTTTGATGTAAACCATCGATATTTTGAGTAATAATTGCTTTAAGTTTTCCTTTTTCTTCTAATTTAGTTAAATATAAATGACATTCATTAGGTAATTTATCTAAACAGTTCATCTTATCCCGGTAGAACTTGTAAAATTCTTTAGTATGAGAAACGAAAAAGTGATGAGATAATATTTCTTCCGGAGGATAATCATATTTCATATTATAAAGTCCATCTTTACTTCTAAAATCTTTAATACCACTTGCAGTGCTTACACCTGCTCCTCCGAAAAAAACTATATTTTCTGAGCTGTCTATAAGTTCTTGTAACTTTTTTATTTTATCCATAATTAACTCCTAAATACCTAAGAGCTTCTTCATATACATCTATAGTTTCTTGATATTTAAAATAATCTTTAGCATCTTTAGTATTTACCCATTTAGCTTCTAAAAGTTCATTAGGATCTATTTTTAAATCATCAGAAATAGCTTTTCCAATAAAAAATACAACATCTTTTATAACACCTTCCTTAGGACTGTATGTTATTACTTTTCTAAATTTATTATCTATTTCTACATCGATATTAGTTTCTTCTTTTATTTCTCTTATAGAAGTCTCTTCCTCTGTTTCATTTTCTTCTACATGGCCTTTAGGAAAGCCCCAATATCCATCTGTTTGTCTAATTATTAAAAATTTTAACTCATCATTTTCTTTTTTTATAACAACTGCTCCACATGATTTTTCTTTTTTCATAATATCACCTACAATTTTATTTTAACACAAAAAGAAAACAAAACTAATTGTTTTCTTTTTTTATTATTTATTAAGTTCTATATATCCAGCTTCTTTTGCTATCTTTTGTCCTCTTTTTGAAAGAAGTGCTTTTTTTAATTTATTAGTAGTATCATCATTATTACCTTTTAAAGTTACTATATAATAAGATGTAATTATTGGATAAGATTCATTTTGAATTGTATCATGATTTGGAGCTACTCCATTTACTTTAAAGAATTTCATATTATCATTACCATACATAGTAGTAGCATAATAGTAATAAGAATACCCAATAGCATTTTCTCCATTTTCATAATTAGATACTACATCAATAATACCTGCCATTGACTCAATAAACTCTTCTTTAGTAGGATCTTTCATTTTTAATCCATTCATAACAAGTGAAAGTATTCCTGTTTGACTACCTGAATTAACTGGTCTTTGATATGCAATTATTTTTGCATCCTTTCCTCCAACTTCTTTCCAATTAGTTATTTCACCAGTATATATTTTCCTAATCTGATCAAGCGTTAAATTATTTACACTATTCTTTTTATTAGTATAGAAAACAAATCCCTCATTAACTACAGGTGTAACATTAAGTTCTACTCCAGCATCTTTTGCTCTTTGCATTTCTTCTTTACTAGGTTCTGTAACTACTATTAAATCTACTTTTTTGTTTATTAATTTTGTATATGCTGGATCTGTATTTGAATAATCTGCTTTTATATTAAAATTATCAAGTCCTTTGATATAAGCATCTGTAAGTGGTTGTGTTGCAAGTGAAGCATCAATCTTAACTTCTTTTTCGTAAGTTTTACTATCAAGTTCCTCTACTTTTTTATCATCGATTATTCTTTTTACAAGTAATCCTCCGAATACTAAAACTGTTACAAGTAAAATAGTTAAAAATATAACATAACCTTTTTTACTTTTTTTCTTTTCTTTAACTTTAACTTCTTCCTTTTCCATAACTATCCTCCTTAACTATATAATTGTTCTGCTATTTCATCATAATCAACATTATCATTAGTAAGTTTAATCTGTTTACCTTTATATTTTAAAATTACATCTCCACCATAATCAAATATCACTAACTTATCTGGATAACTATAATCTTCACTCATTATAATTAAAGAATCTTTGATCATAGCCTCTACATTTTTATAATTACCAAGTGATAACCAACTATCTGGTATTACACTTTTTAAATAATCATGTGAAACAAAATCCTCTGTTTGCACCTCTTCCCCATCTTTATCATATATATAGTAAAAGAATGCCCCTTTATTCATATAATCTTTTAAAAATTCGTATCCGTATTCAAATTTTGAATCATCAGGGTTTGAGTTATTCTTTATTTCATAACTATTATAGCCAGCTCCTCCACCACCATGAACTACTTTATTGTACTTATCAAGATATATTTTTTCTCTATTATTTTTATAGATTCTCTCTGGCAAATTATAATGTCTTACATCAAAATATATATAACTATATTCTTCATCATTTTTATTAAGAAAATTAGTACTACCAAAAACATTATATATATTAAACTTATTAGTTTCCAAAGCTTTCATTTCATTAATAAGATTCTTCTTAACGCTTAATGATGCATCTGTTGTATCTTCGTCATTATAATAGAATAAATTATAATCAATTAAACTATTATCGCTTTCTATCATATCTGGATGCGAATACTCATCTTCACTAAAAAACTTAACATTTACTTTTTTACCATCTTTTTCATAAATACTATCATTAGTTTTAAACTTATCATATATTGTTAAATTATCTACTATATTAGTAAATGGTATATATAGTTGATATTCAGTAACATAATTATTTTGATTAATATAAACAGGCTCTTCAATACCTTTTACTTTATATTTTTTACAGTCTTTAGTAACTTTATCAAAACACATCTCTGGTGATAATATCTTTACATTCTTAAATTTTAACATCAAGTTATCATGATTATATACAAAAACATAATCATTATTATTAAACTTATTTACTAAAGACAATAATTCATCTTCAACAACACTATAATCAGGATCTGGATTTTGACAAGGACCTCCTCCACAAACAAGTCCTATTGATTTAGAAAGTTCCTCATAACCAATCTTCACTATTTGATCTTTAATAATAGATTTAGCATTCGTTATATCTTCTATCTTTATATCATTACCAGTAGTTAAATCAATATTTAAACTATCAAATTGATCATAAAAATAACAACCACTATCTTCAATTGGATATTCATCCTTTTCAAAACTACAAAAGCCTATTGATAAGGTGTTTTCATAATTAGCAAATATTCCTGCCACTAAATTATGTTTTCTATCGATATCCTTTTTTAAGTTTTCAACTTTATCCTTTATTTTAGAATTTATTTTTCTTTCAAGTTCTTTGTCTTTTAAACCTGTTATAGTTTTATAGTAAACATCATTCTTTTCTTTTACATCTTTAAATGTTATACCATTTAACTGATACCCAGAATAAATATCTACTAAATACTTTGTCTCTTGCTTTTCATTACTAATTTTTAAAGGATTATCAGTATTATCTCCTTTAAAAAAATATAAATATATTTCAGTACCTAAAACCCCAATTAGTAATAATATTACTAATACTTTTAAAACTCTTTTCATACCAATCTCCTACTTCATATTACAATTTAATTATATCACTTTTTATTATTAAATAAACAATAAAAGTATTTACTTGATTACTTCCTTAAGTTTCTCATATATCTTAACCATAGCAAATGTATCAAGTTCACAATATTTTAAGAGTCTTTCTCTAATATGTTCTTGTTCTTCCTTTGAATATTCTTCTAACTTGGCATAAGTATTCATAGCTTCACTTCCATTATGAATTAGTTCAAGATTTTGATAGTTTAAACTTTCATCGTTTGGAAAAAGAGCTGGAAGAACATATTTTATAGAATAAGACCCACTCATATCTTTTGTATAGTACTTTCTATCTTTAAAAGGAATCATTAAATCCTTAATATTATCATGTATATTCATTAAATGATTCTTTAGATCCGGATATAATTCAGATAGATTTTTTATTACATTTTTTTCAAATGACATGTTATACGCTAAAGTACAAACATCAAAAGGAATATCATTAACTAAAGATTCCGCTAAACTTCTTCTTGGATCAATACCAGACTTTGCTAAAAATTCTTTATGATGAAGCTTATTATTCTCTATATAATGAAGCGAATACTGAAAAGGTATTTGCATGTAAGGCTTTACATCATCATACTGTGGTATAGGCATTTGAAAGGTTTCAAAATCTAAAAAATACAAAGGATATGTTAAAGTATTTAAAAACATTTCTATAGATTTTTTATCTATTTTATCTTCTTTAGCAAAAAGTTCAAACTCTATTTGCTCTTTAACTTTTTCATTTATATCTTCTTTTAAAAGATCTTGATAAGTATACAATCCTTGTTTATAAAGTTTTATTTTTTCTTTATTAAATATACGTCTTAAATCAAAAACATTTTGCTTAGGTAACTGCCTAGTACAATATTTAAAAAAAGGACATTCATAAGGCTTAAAACATTTATTATCTATATCATCATCAGGTTCCTCAGTTTGTTCCATATATTTATTTATAGCATCAATATTACTTTTTACCTCATCAAGTTTACTAATAGCAATATCAGTAATATCATTTTTAACAAATAACTTATCTAAATCAAGTTCTCCTTTTCTAATATAATTGCTATTTAATATAACTACATAGCACTTTTTTACATTAAGTCCTAAATTAGTAAGAACATAATATTGATATGACGCATCATTAATAAATACATCTTTTAGATGAGTAGAACTTTTTACTTCATATATTTCATATGAATTACCAGTTTTCTTTAAAATATCTACACTACAAAAGTTATGTTCATAGTTAAAAGATGCTTCAGTTACAATTACGTTTTCTTTTTCTAAAGCTTTTTTTGTATCCTTAATCATTTCATTTAAATTTTCATTAAATTCTATATTGATATCCTCTCCAAGTAGTTTTCTTGCGACTTCATGTACATCATTACCATTATCTAAAACAGCCTCATTAGAAAGTTCTCCTTTCTCTTCTGGTTTATACTTTTCAAGCCATAACATTTTTTTACACTGAACTCCATTACAATACTTTGATTTTGACAAATTCATAATACTACCTTCCTTAATTAAATTATAGCACAATAAAAGGCACTTATGTGCCTTTATTTGCTATTCCTCTGAATTGTCTTCATTATCTGTATCATTACTATTAATACTTTGACTTTGTAGTTTTGTAAGTGTTTGATTTATAGTATCAGCTTCTACATTATTAACTTGATACCAACCATATTCTGTCATTCTATCATAAGTATCAGCTTGCATTTTCATCGTATCATCTAAACATTCTTTAAGTAAAGATCTTACATCACTATTAGAACTTTCAAGTGTTCCATGAACATAAACTTCTACAGTACTTTTTAAAATTAATAAATAATTATCCATTAAAACTTGATCACTCATTAGTTTTTTCCTCCAATAAATTCATTAATCTTTCTTTCATAGAAGTATGGTTTTCTATTTCTTCTTCCATAAATGATACTAATTCTTCATCATCTAGTTTTTCTGAAATATCACTAGCAATACTTATAATATTTGTTTCATGTCCAATTGCATCTTCTACATAAGATAATTCTTTTTGTGTCATATTATTTCCTCCCATAATTAATATGAACAATATTTTTATTTTTAAACATAGAAAAAAAGCCAAAAGGCTTTTAACGTACTCTTACTTTTGACTTACTTGGTTCTAATAAATCATCAGTAAGTATAATAGATTCATTTTTATTATATTTTTGAGTCATAACATCATATAAAACTTTATTTTGTGCCTCTGATACAAGTATTTGAAGACCTCTTGCACCTACTCCCATATCATAAGCATCATTAGCAAGCTTTGTAACTAATTTAGAATCATATCTGACATTCTTATAATCAAAATCTTTAATTGTTTTAATAAAACTATTAAGTGGACTTATCTCAGATTTTAATAAAATATTTTTATAATCCTCTACATCATAATTCTTTGTTTTAGCAATTACTCTAATCTTTTCAAAAAGTCCAGGGATAGTACCACTTTTAATATAGTTCTTAATTGAAACAACATCAGGATCAATATCCATATCTTTATTAAAACCAATAGTCCTAGTAGAACAATCATCATTTACCTTTCTATTCTTTAGTTTTTTAAAATCACCGCTCATTATAAAAGTAAGTTTACTAGTATCAAAAGGAACAGCCATAACTTGATCACCACTTTGAATAGAAACATCAATTATTTCTCCATCCATAAGAGAAATAATTTCTTCTTGAACACTTTTTCTAACTTCTCTAATACTAAAACTTGAGTTATTAGCGATTTTATCAATTTCATCAAGTATTACAATACCTCGTTCAGCATTTTCTAATTTTCCATCAGCTTTAATTAACAAATCATACAATATATCATTAGTAGTATCATTAACATAACTAGATTCAAAAAAACGTGTTACATTAGTTACAGATACAGGAATAGATATTTTACTTGCAATATCATTAATAATTGCAGATTTACCTGTTCCAGTTGGACCATCAAGTAAAATAGAAACTTTTCTGGACTCTAATTCTGTAAAATCAAACTCTTCATTTTGTGTTATTTCATCCACCAAAATTTGATTATAAAAAATATTAGAAAGTAAAGTTTTAATAGCATCTTCTTGTCCTACAATTCTATTACTTATATAATTAATAATATCATCAACA